>JBEBWQ010000178.1:0-5153 GCA_040392075.1 Microbacterium sp. | reverse complement strand
GTGTTAAGCACGCCGCCAGCGTTCATCCTGAGCCAGGATCAAACTCTCCGTAAAGAAATTTTGCTGCGATCAGCCGGAATAGGGCCGAAGCAGCGAGTTTGATCTGACCAAAGTGGATGTCATTGCTGACTTATCCGTTGCCGACCCGAAGGCCGGTCTTTGATCCAAAGGAATCTCTTTCCCCCGGAGGGGAAACGAGGTTTTTTGGCATTTGACAAGTGCACGCTGTTGAGTTCTCAAGGATCGGATGCTCCTGCCTTCCCGCCTCTCGGCGATCTCTGCAGGGCAACTTCTCTATCTTATTCTGTTCCTCTCGGCTGTCAAATCGACACGCCGTGAGATTCAGTTTGGAATTCGTTTTCTCCGTCATTCACCCGAAGGTTTTGTTTCGGAGCAACTTTTCCATCTTATCCTTTTCGCTCGGCCTGTCAAATCGACGGGCTGGGAAGTGGAAGATGATCGGCGACTCGTTCAGGCCTCAGACCCGAGAAGAGTAACTTCTCTATCTTACTCACTTCGCTCAGCTTGTCAACTCGGCGTGTCGCGCTCCGTTCCGGAGTCAGACGCGCTCGAAGACATGCTACGAGGAGCAGGATTCCCACCCTAGACCATACGGTCACTCTCGAACAAGCCGAGATGAAGAGTGGGAGTGGTTCTGCCAACTTGAGGGGGGTCAGGCTCTCGGCCCTTCCGCTTCCCTGTGGGGCGAACAAGTAATAACTTACGCAGGATCCGGGGAGTGGGCAAATCTGAGCCGAGTCCCGGGCGTGTCGCGCGGAATCACGGGGTTTCACGGGCCGGACGCGTCGGCAGCAGGAGAACGACGACACAGAGGAGCACCGTTGCGAGCCCCCACAGGCCCACCGCACCCGGCAGCACGCGATAGCCGAGGTGGGCGATGGTGAAGTCGTCGGTGAAGGGTCCCCACGTCGCGAAGCCGATGATCCACGCCCCCAGGAGCGTGAGCGGCAGGGACAGCCACCAGCACCGGCGCACCCACGGCGGCGTACGCCGGACGCGCACGGCCCGGGGCCGGCGGCGCCACCAGAGCAGCGCGTACACCCCGAGCACGAGGAGACCGATGACGCTCGATCCGTGCTGCAGCCAGGTGTACCCGGGAAGAGGTCCCCACGACCGGGCGAGCACGGGAAGGATCTCCGTCCCGGCGCGACCCTCGTGCGTGAAGAGATCCCAGAGGATGTGCGAGAGCACCCCGAGCACCAGGGACACCGCCAGCAGCAGCGCGCCGGTCCACCGCCCTCCGGGAAGGAGCGTCTCACGGACGACCGGGAATCCGGTGCGCCCCCACTCCCCCGGCAGCCGGTTCGCGATCCACGCCGGCGCGAGCTCCACCGCGGCCGGCCGGAGCAGCACCCGCCACAGGAGGAGCAGGGCCAGCGCGACCAGCGCCGTGGCCACGATGTTGCCGGGGGCGTGGGTGAAGCCGTAGGACGGAGCGATGCCCGCCGGAAGCAGGGGCCCCCGCAGGAACAGCGGCAGGTCCGGGGTCATCGCACCGATCGCGATCGCGGCCGGCACCAGCGGCGTGCGCACGAAGGGAAGCGCTACGACCGCGTGGCTCGGCGTGAACGGCATCGGCCGGGCCTATGCGCCTCCGCCGAGGAACACGCCGGCGAGGGTCTTCTTGCCGCGGCGCAGCACCGAGACCCCGCCGGGCAGAGTGCCCCGCACCGTGGCCTCGTCGCTGTCCACCCGCTCGCCGTCGAGGCTCACCCCGCCCTGGCCGATCGCGCGCCGCGCCTCCGAGAGGCTGGCGACCAGACCGGTCTGCACCAGCGCCTCGGCGACCGGGGTCCCCTCGGGAAGCGTCGCGTTCGGAAGCTCGTCGAGTGCGCTGCGCAGGGTCTCCGCGTCCAGCGTCGTGAGATCGCCCTGGCCGAAGAGTGCCTCGGAGGCGGCGATCGCGGCGGCCGTGGCGTCGAGACCGTGCACGATGGCGCAGACCTCGAGGGCCAGGCGCTTCTGCGCCGCGCGCCGGAACGGCTCGGCCTCGACCAGCTGCGCGTACCCGGCGATCTCCTCGCGGGTGAGGAAGGTGAAGACCTTCAGGCGGTCGATCACGTCGGCATCCGCCGTGCCCAGCCAGAACTGGTACATCCGGTACGGGCTGCACATCTCGGCGTCCAGCCAGATCGCGTTGCCCTCGCTCTTGCCGAACTTCGTGCCGTCGCTGTTGGTGATCAGCGGCGTGCCGATCGCGTGCACGGAGACGCCCTCGACCCGGTGGATCAGATCGGTGCCGCTGGTGAGGTTCCCCCACTGGTCGCTGCCACCGGTCTGCAGCACGCAGTCGTACTGCCGGTACAGCTCCAGGAAGTCCATCCCCTGCAGGATCTGGTAGCTGAACTCGGTGTAGCTGATGCCGGCGTCGGAGTTGAGCCGCGCCGCGACCGCGTCCTTCTTCAGCATCGTGCCGACGCGGTAGTGCTTGCCGATCTCGCGCAGGAAGTCGATGGCGCTCATCGGCGCGGTCCAGTCGAGGTTGTTCACCATGCGCGCGGCGTTCTCGCCCTCGAAGCTGAGGTAGCGCTGGATCTGGCCCCGCAGGCGCTCGACCCAGGCCGACACGGTCTCCCGGGTGTTCAGGGTGCGCTCCGCCGTGGGGCGCGGGTCGCCGATGAGACCGGTCGACCCCCCGACGAGACCCAGCGGCCGGTGGCCGGCGAGCTGGAGGCGGCGCAGCAGCAGCAGCTGCACGAGGTTGCCGAGGTGCAGGCTGGGCGCGGTCGGGTCGAAGCCACAGTAGTACGTGATCGGGTCGCCGCCCAGGAGGGCGCGGAGCGCCTCGGGATCGGTGGACACATGCACGAGGCCGCGCCACTGCAGCTCGTCCCAGACGTTGTCGAACGCGGGGTCGAGGGCGGGGGCGGCGGTCGTCAGAGCGGGATTCGACACGCGCCTCAGCGTATCAGCGTGCACCGGCACCGTCGGTCGGCGCCCGGCCGGATCCCGTCTCAGACGTGCGCGGCCCACCACACCAGGAACGCCCCGCCGAGCGCCACCACCCAGCTGACCAGGCTGCCGACGAGGAAGTACTCCGCGCGAGCGCCAGTCTCCCCGTCCCGCGAGATCTCCGGGAAGCGCACGATCCCCTTCGCCGCGAGCATGGCGGCCAGCAGCGGATAGGCGGGGACGAGGGTGAGCATGAAGACGATGACCCGTTCCAGCGGCCCGATGAGACGTCCCCCTTTGAAGCCGCCGCGACCGGGCGCCGGATCGGCGCCGCCCTCCGGTGCGGCATCCGGCTCGGCGTCCGCCGGCGGGTCGCCGGTGGGCTTCCAGGTGTGCTCTCCCGCGAGCGCGGCGCGCACGACGACGTTGCCGGACTCGAGCAGGAAGACGAAGACCCCCAGCACGAGGATCACGAGGTCGAACGAGATCGGCCCGAACGGCGAGCGCAGCGGCCAGGCGTCCCCGATGATCCCCGCGTGCTCGCGGCCCCCGATCGCCACGACGGCGAGCGCGCAGAGGAGGGCCAGCACCGCGGCCGGCCAGAAGGACGCGCGCGACGGCCCTCTCCCGGGTGACGTCCCCTCGGGCGGCGCCGGCGCATCGGGCATCGTCCGCATCCAGAGCGCACCGGCCGCGACCGCGACGAGCAGGGGCTGGGGCGCGTCGCCGACGACGGAGAGCAGCACCAGCAGGGCGACGACGGCGACGTAGCCGATCCAGCGGAGTCGCGGACGCACGAACTGCCGGATGAGGTCGGCCGCCCCCACGGCCAGCAGCAGGAACCCGGCGATGATCACCTCAGACCTCCTCCAGCGCGGCGAGGCCGCTCAGCAGGGCGGTCGCCCCGGAGCTCCGCAGCGCCTTGGACACGCTCGGCTGCGTGATGCCCTCGCTCTCGGCCAGCTCGCCCTGGGAGCGCCCGTCGAGCCGCCCGGAGACGAGGCGGCGCTCGCGCGCGCTCATCCGCCCGACGATCTCGTCGCGCATCAGCAGGTAGGCGTTGGACGCCGCCACGGTCGTGTCCATGACCTCATCCTGCCCCGGTGCTCCGACAATCCAGGTGCGCGCGTGCGGCACCGCCCGCTGCTGACGCTCGTGCACGGCGTCGATCGCCTCGCGCGCCGCCCACCAGCCCGGTCCGTCGGCGATCTCCCGATGCGCGGACGCGACCGCCCGGATCTCCCCGATGCCGATGCCGAAGCGGAACCCGATGCCGTCGGGGAGGGCGAGCTGGATCAGGAGCAGCGAGGTCATCGCCGCGCCCAGTCGTGGATAGACCGCCTGCTGCTCGTCCCCGACCGTGGGCCGGAAGGGCTGCTCGGCGAGCGGATGCTCCCGTTCGACCCGCGCGATGGTCTCGTCCAGGACGCGCTGAGACGCGGCTCGGTCGTCGAGCCGACGCGAGCCGACGATATCGGCGATCACCGCGATGGCCATGGGATAACCGTAACACGCATATCAGAGATATATGCCTGCATTGGTTATTTATAG
Organism: Microbacterium sp.; assembly: GCA_040392075.1. Lineage (GTDB taxonomy): Bacteria > Actinomycetota > Actinomycetes > Actinomycetales > Microbacteriaceae > Microbacterium. The sequence continues at coordinate 689 of JBEBWQ010000178.1, read as the reverse complement.
ATTTTATTCTTGCTCAGTGCATATGGCGTGTCGGAGCGCCGATCACAGCCCGAGGGCGTGCGCCGCGGCCTGCGCGCGCGCCACCAGCTCGGCGCGCTGCTCCGCCACCCGCACCGGCGCGGTCCCGCCGGTGCCCGTGCGCGACGCGACCGAGCCCTCCACGCTCAGCACCTCGCGCACCTCGGGCGTGAGATGCGCGGAGACCTCCGCGAGCAGTGCGTCCGAGGCGTCCTCGAGGCCGATCCCCCGCTCCTCGCACGCCCGGACGAGCGCCCCGGAGATCTCGTGGGCGTCGCGGAAGGGCACCCGCCTCTTCACCAGCCACTCGGCCACGTCCGTCGCCAGCGAGAACCCCTCGGGCGCGAGCGCCGCCATCCGCTCGGTGTGGAAGCGGAGGGTGGCGACCATGCCGGTGAACGCCGGCAGCACGACCTCGAGGGTGGCGACCGAGTCGAAGACCGGCTCCTTGTCCTCCTGAAGATCGCGGTTGTAGGCCAGCGGCAGCCCCTTGAGCGTGGCCAGGAGACCGGTGAGGTTGCCGATCAGCCGGCCGGCCTTGCCGCGCGCGAGCTCGGCGATGTCCGGGTTCTTCTTCTGCGGCATGATGCTCGACCCGGTCGAGTAGCCGTCGTCCAGGGTGACGAAGCCGAACTCGCGGGTGTTCCAGAGGATGATCTCCTCGGACAGGC
>JBEBWQ010000177.1:0-5170 GCA_040392075.1 Microbacterium sp. | reverse complement strand
TATCGTGAGAATCAATTAGGTATACGATAGTCATAAATTATCGATCGAGGAACAGGCGCTGCGTGCGGCCGGCCGTGTTCCGCGCAACGATCATCGACGATCGTTGCGGCCGAGTCGGAGGAGACACGATGGCTGAACACACATCCCGGGTCCTGCCCCCGCGCGCGGTCGACGTGCTCGTGGTCGGAGCGGGGTTCTCCGGCCTCTACGCGCTGCACCGCCTGCGGGAGATGGGCGTCGCCGTGCATGTCATCGACGCCGGTGCCGAGGTCGGCGGGGTCTGGTACGGGAACCGCTACCCGGGCGCGCGCTGCGACATCGAGAGCGTGGACTACTGCTACTCCTTCTCGCCTGAGCTCGTCCAGCAGTGGGACTGGACCGAGCGCTACCCGGCGCAGCCGGAGATCCTCCGCTACATCACCCACGTCGCCGACCGGTTCGACCTGCGCAGCGGCATCACCTTCGACACCCGCGTCACCTCCGCGGTGTGGGATGAGGACAACGCGCACTGGCGGGTGCGGACCGACCTCGGTGATGAGCTGACGGCGGGCCACGTGATCATGGCGACGGGCCAGCTCGCCGTGCCCCAGCTGCCGGACATCCCCGGCATCGAGGACTTCGCCGGCGATGCGCTGCACACCGGCGCGTGGCCGCAGGACGGCTACGACTTCGCCGACCGCCGGGTCGCCGTCATCGGCACCGGCTCCTCCGGTGTGCAGGTGATCCCGCAGGTCGCGAAGCAGGCCGGGCACCTCACGGTGCTGCAGCGCACGGCGCACTACATCATGCCGGCGGAGAACCACCCGCTCGATCAGGAGTACGCCGCCGACCTCAAGGGCCGCTTCGAGGAGTATCGCGAGATCGCCCGGCGCCACCCCGGGGGCACGCACCGCAAGATCGGCACCACCTCCGCGCTCGAGCACAGCGATGAGGAGATCCGGGAGCGGTTCGAGCAGCACTGGGCGGCCGGCGGGCCGGACATCCTCGCGGCCTACACCGACCTGCGCACGGACGAGGTCGCGGCGGAGCGGATCGGCGACCTCATCCGGGAGAAGATCCGCAGCATCGTCGCCGATCCGGAGACCGCCGAGCTGCTGTGCCCGAAGGGCTATCCCTTCGGGTCCAAGCGTCTCGTGCTGGAGATCGGCTACTACGAGACCTACAACCGCGACAACGTCAGTCTGGTGGATGTCGCCGCCGATCCCATCGAGCGGATCGTGCCGGAGGGAGTGCGGCTGCGCAGCGGCCGGATCGTGGAAGTCGATACTCTCGTGTTCGCCACCGGCTTCGACGCGCTCACCGGCGCGCTGTTCCGCGCCGACATCCGCGGGGTGGACGGGCTGCGGCTGCCGGAGGCCTGGGCGGAGGGGCCGCGCACCTATCTGGGCGTGGCCGCGCACGGTTTCCCCAACATGTTCTTCATCGCGGGGGCCGGCAGCCCCTCGGTCATCAGCAACGTGCTGATCTCCATCGAGCAGCACGTGGAGTGGGTGACCGATCACATCGGCTGGCTGCGCGCGCGAGGGCTGCGCCGTACCGAGCCGACCGCGCAGGCGCAGGACGAGTGGACCCAGCACGTCTACGACGTCGCCGCACCCACCCTCTACATGAAGGGGAACAGCTGGTACGTCGGCGCGAACGTACCCGGCAAGCCCCGCGTTTTCGCGCTCTACCTCGGCGGCGTCGGCGCCTACCGCGCCAAGGCCGCCGCGGTCGCGGACGCCGACTACTCGGGGTTCGTCACGCGCTGACCCCCGTACCCTTCTGCCAGACCCCCTGCTGAATTCCGGAGACGCCATGACCGTTCCCCCTTCCGCTCCGCTCGCCGGCGTGCGCGTGATCGAGCTGGGCTCCATGTACGCCGCCCCCACCGCGGGCCGGATGCTCCGCGACTTCGGCGCGGACGTCGTCAAGGTCGAGGATCCTCGGCAGGGCGACTTCGCCCGGCAGTGGCAGCCCGCCGCCGACGGCATGGCGATCGGCTATGCGCGGCTGAACGCGGGCAAGCGCTCGGTCGGCATCGACATGCGCGACCCTGAGGGCCGGCAGGTGGTGCGCGACCTCGTCCGCGAAGCCGACGTGCTGATCGAGAACTTCCGGCCGGGCAGGATGGAGGAGTGGGGCCTCGGCTACGCCGACCTGGCCGCGATCAACCGGCGCCTGGTGATGACGCGAGTGAGCGGCTTCGGGCAGACCGGCCCGTACCGGGAGCGCCCCGGGTTCGGCACGGTCGCGGAGACCGCCAGCGGCTTCGCCTTCCTCAACGGATGGCCGGAGACCCCGCCGACGGCTCCGCCGTTCGGGTTCGCCGACTCGATCGCCGGCATCTCGGCGGCCTTCGGCACCGCGATGGCGCTGTTCCGTCGGGAGCTGACCGGCGGACAGGGCTCGGAGATCGACGTCGCGCTGTACGAGCCGCTGATGTTCATCCTCGGCGACGCCGTCATCAACTACACCGCCACCGGCACCGTCATGCAGCGGCACGGCAACGCCTCGGGCGCGGCCTCGCCCCGCGGCATCTACCAGGGATCGGACGGCGGTTGGCTCTCCATCGCCGCGAGCAACCAGGCCATCGCACTGCGCCTCTTCGACGCGATGGGGATGCCCGAGCTGAAGACCGACGAGCGCTATGCGACCAACGCCGCACGGATGGCGAACAACGAGGGGCTGCAGCAGATCGTGCGGGACTGGATCGGCGCGCGCCCGCGCGACGAGTCCCTCGCGATCCTCGAGGAGTTCGAGGTCGTCTCGGCCGCCGTCAACGACTCCAGCGACATCGTCGCCGACCCGCACTTCCTGGAGCGGACGCTGCGGCGGCTCGGCGGCCTGACCATGGGCTCCGCGCTCACCCCCGGCCCCGTGCTGCACGTCGACGGCTACGATGGCCCGGTGTACGACGGCATCGCCGGGATCGGCGAGCACACCGACGAGGTGCTCGCCGCGCTCGGCTACGAGCCAGAGCAGATCGCCGCGCTCCGCGCCTCTGGCGCGATCGGATCCCCCGGGGAGGACGCATGAGCCTGGACCCGGAGATCGCCGCGCTCCGCGCCGCGGCGGCCGCCCTGGGCGCACCGCCGCTGTCCGAGATCTCCCCGGCGGAGGCGCGGGCGCGCACGACGGCGGGGGATGCCGCGGGAGCCGCCCCGGCGCCGGTGGCCCGTGTGACCGACGCCCTCGTGCCGCGCACGGTCGCAGACGGCGGCCCGATCCCGGTCCGAGTGTATGAGGACGGCCCCTGCGCCCTCAGCCTCGTCTACGCGCACGGCGGCGGCTGGGTGACCGGCGACCTGAACACGGCCGACGGCTTCTGTCGCGACATCGCCGCCGCCGGTCCCGTGCGAGTGGTCAGCGTCGACTACCGGCTGGCGCCGGAGTGCCCGTACCCCGCCGGCCTGGACGACGTCCGCGCGGCTCTCCGCTGGGCGCGCGACGAGTACGGCGACCCGGTGGCGCTCGGCGGGGACTCGGCGGGAGCGAACCTCGCTGCGGTTTCGACCGGCGACCGGCCGGGGGAGATCGAGGCCCTCGTCCTGCTGTACCCGGTGACCGATGCGACGCTGTCGGGGGAGTCGTACCGCGATCCGGAGGCCCGCTTCCCGATCGGCGAGGCGGAGATGCGCTGGTTCCGTGACCACTACGTGCCCGCGGGCCTCGACCACCGGGATCCGGCCCTCAGCCCTGGTCTGCACCCGATCCCTGCCGGTCACCCGCGGACCTACGTGCTCACCGCGCAGCACGACCCGCTGCGCGATGAGGGGCAGGCCTATGCAGCGGCGCTCCGCGAGGCGGGTGTGACCGTCGTCGCCGAGCATGCGGACACGCTCCCGCATGGCTTTCTCCGCCTCGCCGGCCGCTCGCAGACGGCCGACGAGTGGCGGCGTCGGGTGACCGCCTCGGTCCTCGGCGTCCTCGGCGTCTGAGCCCTCGTGGCGCGCGCGGCGCGCACCCCGACCTTCGATGGAAGACAAGAGAACCGCACGGTTGCAAGGAGGCGCCATGACCGTCCAGATCGATCTCAGCGGCCAGGTGGCCCTGGTCACCGGGGGGAGCCGTGGCCTGGGGCTCGCGATGGCGCGTGGTTTCGCCCGGGCCGGCGCGGACGTCGTCATCGCCAGCCGCGACGGTGACGCCTGTGCGCAGGTCGCCGAGCGCATCGCGGCGGAGGCGGGGGTGCGGGCGCTCGGGGTCGGTGCGCATGTCGGGAAGTGGGATGCACTGCAGAACCTCGTCGATGCGTCGTACGAAGCCTTCGGCCGCATCGACGTGCTGGTGAACAATGCCGGGATGTCGCCGCTCTATGACACGGTCGCGGACGTCAGCGAGGCGCTGTTCGACAAGGTGTTCGACGTGAACCTGAAGGGCCCGTTCCGTCTGGCGGCCCTGATCGGCGAGCGGATGCACCAGGCCGGTGGCGGCTCCATCATCAACATCTCCTCCGCGGCGGCGTCGCGGCCGCGACCGCACAACCTGCCCTACGCCAAGGCGAAGGCGGGGCTCAATGCGATGACGGTGGGACTGGCGCACACTTATGCCCCCGTGGTGCGGGTGAACGCCATCGTCGCGGGGACCTTCCTCACCGCCGTCTCCAAGGCGTGGGACATGGACGCCTTCGAGCAGCGGGCTCAGTCGTTCGCCGCTCGTCGGGGTGGACAGCCGGAAGAGGTCGTGGGGGCGGCGCTCTATCTGGCCAGTGATGCCGGCTCGTACACCACCGGGTCGTTGCTGACCGTGGACGGTGGGCAGCCCTGATGAGACAAGTCTCTGATTCAGAGAGACTGAGATTCATAAGGTTTCCAGGGCGAGCTCATCTTTTCGATGGGGAAAGAGGGGTGAGGGGCTCCCCTCGCGGGCACCTGCGGCCGGATTCGGATCTCGTCGATGGGAGAACTGCTCGCCGTGCGCATGAAACGGATCCTTGACGATCGGGGGTTGATCCATGTCCGCCTGAACCGCGTTCCTGCCCGGGGACTCGATCACAGAGTCCTCAGGCGGAACTCGCACGAACTCGTCTCACGATAGACTCGCCCTGTCGTGAGGACCTGAAGGAGTGGTCGATGAAGATTGTCGTCCTGGTGAAGGAAGTTCCCGATACCTATGGGGACAGGAAGCTCGACCTGGAGACGGGACTGGCCGCTCGGGGTGCCGGAGAGGTGGTGCTCGACGAGATCAC
>JBEBWQ010000176.1:0-5174 GCA_040392075.1 Microbacterium sp. | reverse complement strand
CGCGCTTCCTTCACACGGAAGAGGTCATCGGTTCGAGTCCGGTATCGCCCACAGAACAAGCGCCCCGTCAGGACAAAAATCCTGACGGGGCGCTGTCGTTGAGTTGCGCCGGCATGGGGCAGGGCGCGTTTCTGGGACACTCCCCCGCTGTCGGACCTCGGACGTGCCCTTGCCGGCGATCCGCCGGCTCGCCGAGCATCCGTGGCTCGTCGTGGACGAGCAGGTCGTGCCCCTGTTCCCGGTCGAGCTGCGATGCTTCCGGCGCTGATGCGACGACCGTGCCCTGGCGATCGAGACGCTCCGCCGGGTGCACCCGGACATGGACGCCGCCGTGCACCTCTGGGACCTCGACGGCATCCGCATCGGCGAGCTCCTCGGACTCCGTGTCGAGGACGTGGTCAAGATGGCCGGACACACGTGCATCCCGCCCGGGGCGGGAGATCCTCCCCGGGCGGGCAGCTGCTGAGTCTGTCCCCGAGGTCGGGCCGTCACTCGCAGGCGAGCCCGTCGTTGTCTCCGTCGCCACGGTTTCCGGTCCCGTATGCGAACCAGTTGTAGATCTCGGCATCGTTGGGATCGTCACGCGCGAATGGCCCGGTCGGGTGCCCGTTCGTGTTCTTCTTGAGCTTGCTGCAGGAGGAATACTGGGTCCACCAGGCGGCAGCTCGCCTCTCGGCCGCGGCAGCCTGCTCTTGTGCGATCCGCTCCGCTTCGGCGGCCTCGGCCGCGGCAGCCTCAGCCGCGGCAGCCTCCGCAGCCGCTTGCGCTTCAGCTGCTGCGGCCGCAGCCGCGTCCGCTTCGGCCTGGCACGTCGCGGACATCACCACCCCCTCAGCGGTGAGCGTCGCCGTCTGCGCGGCACGATACTCAGCTTCCCGAGGATGTGCCGGGTACCCGTCTGCGGAGTCATAGCGTGCGACCGCGAGCCCCGCTTTCAGGACCTCCATTGCGACGTCGACGCCCGCGGCCGTGTCCACGTACCGCAGGAGCCGTTTGTGCGTGTCGGTGTCGTTCTGGCCCTTCGGGAGCGTGAGGACGATGGTGTCGCCGGCTTTCAGAAGCGCGGCGAGGACCGCGGAGGCCTCCTTCGACCCGCACTCGCCGTTCTCCGGTGTGTCGATCCCGATGATCCGCACGAGCCCCTCGGACGTGTTGATGGTGTCCCCATCCACCACCGTCGAGAACGTCGGCCCGGCCGGTGCCGTCGGGGCCGGAGACGGCACCATCGTCACCGGGGTCGCCTCTCCCGTAGGCGGTGCCCCACTCGGCGACCCGCACCCTGTCATCCCCACCGCCAGGACGAGCCCCAGCGCAACCCCCGCGAGTCGCTTCATACCCGGGAGCCTACCGGGACAGAAAACCGGGTGGGACGTGACAGATCGGGCCGTCAGGTGCGTGCTTCGATACATCGCGCGGTGCTCTCGGTCACCAGGGCGTAGGACGCCTGGGCGACGTCGTCCTGTCACGTCACCATCGCGTTGATGCTCGCCTCGACGACATGCAGCGTGCGGAACCGCACCGGCTCCGTCACCGGCACTCGGCCCGGTGCGATTGAATCGAACCGGAACTGTCGGGTATCCCTCGCGGACTTTCCGCAGGCTGGGAGAGGAAGGGAGGCACCGTGATCACCGAACTGAACCGGCTCATCGACCTGGTCGAGAACGAGCTGTCGGAGGACCTCGATGTCGCCTCGCTGGCGAACAGCCTGGGCACCACCGAGTACCACCTGCGACGGATGTTCTCATCGCTCACCGGCATGCCGTTGTCCGAGTACGTGCGTCGGCGACGCATGACCGTTGCAGCGACGGACGTCATCCGAGGCGGGTCGATGCTCGACATCGCCACCCGTTACGGGTACGGCTCGGCCGAGGCGTTCGGCCGGGCGTTCCGGGCTGTGCACGGCGTGGGTCCCGGCGACGTCCGGCGGGACGGCGGCCCCCTTCGATCGCAAGCAAGGCTCAGGCTCCGCCTGACCGTCGAAGGGAGCACCACCATGGACACTCGCATCACCGACCGACCGGCGTTCCGGCTCGTCGGCCACGCGGCCCGAGTGCCGCTCATCCATCGCGGGCCCAACCCGCACATCCGGGCGCACATCGCATCACTGCCCGAAAGCGAGCATGCGCGCCTCAAAACACTGGGGAACGCCCAGCCCGCGGGCCTGCTCCAGGTCAGCGCCGACGTCGACCCGGACTACACCGAGGGGAGCGAGCTGACCTACCTCCACGGAGTCGCACTCGACGCGGACACAGGGGTGCCGGACGGTCTCGACTTGATCGAGGTTCCTGCCGGTACCTGGGTGGTCTTCCTCGCTTCCGGCCCGTACCCGGCTGTCCTGCAGGAGACCTATGCGGCGTCGGCCGCCGAATGGTTCCCGTCGAACCCGTGGGGGTTGCGCCCAGGGCCGTCGATCGTGGCGGTCCTTGACCGCTCCGAGGATTTCCGCACGGCGACGGTCGAGCTCTGGATGCCGGTCAGACGGACAGGAGCTCCGCTCGCGGCCGGGCGGGAGGGCGGCGAAGGCTAGTCCGACTCGACCGCGGCCACGTGGTGCGGGACGCCGACGGGCTTCGACTCGCTCGATCCCCGCTGACGCAGGTAGATGGCGAAGGCCACCATCGCGCCGACGGCGAGGAACTCCGACTGCCAGTTCTGGAGGGTGCGGTTCCAGAAGTCCGGCGACAGGACGTACTCCCCCCACGATTCGAGCGGAAGCCCGTGCTGCGCGTTCTGATCGTTCGCCACGATGTGCCCGGCGAGCGACTGCGCGAACCAGGAGAGCACGAACACGGTGCCCATCGCCAGCAGGAGCGAGTTCGAGTAGACCCAGAGGCGCCATCCCCGCACCTTCGCCCAGCGCGGCGAGTCCGGCCTCGCATGCTCCCCCACGAGCTGGTCCTCGTCGGATCCCGGGCCCTCGTCGCCGGGCTTCTTCGACTCGGAGGAGCCGCGCTGGATCAGCCAGACGGTGGCGAGGATGAACAGGGAGAACTGCAGGAACTCGGACTGCCAGTTCTCCGCGACGTCGACGAGGAAGGCCGAGGAGGAGAGGAAGCCGAGGTAGCCGATCGGCTCGGCCCCGTGCTGCAGGAGCTCCTCGTTGTTCTCCGCGTAGCCCGCGACGGACTGCCCGACGAGCGCGAGCACGAAGATCCCGAGGAAGGCGAGGGACAGCCCGCTGTCCCGGAGGAGACGACGCGTCATCGCCGTCACCGCCCCGTGAGCGGAACGGCGATCATCACGGTCAGCCCCACGATGATGATGACCGTCCAGCTCCAGAACGCCAGCCGCATCGGACCGGGCGAGGCTCCCGGCGCAGCCGACGCGTCATCGCGCGGCCGACGGTCGCCCTGTCCCCCGCCGGGATCCTCCCGCCCGGCCGGACCGGGAGGGGGCGCATCGGAAGGAGCCCGGTCCCGGCGTGTCGCCTCGCTGCGGAGGGTCCGCCGCGTCGCCGGTGCCGATTGCGCGTTCCCTGTCGTCATGGCCGCCTCCTGACGTGCTCATCGCCAGCCTGTCCCCGCCGCACGCGCGGCAGAAGACCCTTGACAACGACGAGGTCCACGAGGACCCGTGACGATCCCGCGCCGCGCGGGACGCGTCCGTCCAGGCCGCTGCCCCCTGGACGGTCCCGAGCAGGTCGTAGGTCCCGCCGTGCTCAACCGCGCCGCGGCGGCGGGGCGTCGAGGGCGCGGAGCATCCGCTGCAGCGTCTCGCGGAGCTCGGAGCGCTCCGGTTCGGCGAGGTCGGTCGTGTACTCGACCCCCGCGGGGACCCAGGACATCCCGTACATCGTCTCGCGGAAGTCCGCACCGCCGACGGGCCAGCGGGTGCGCTCCGCCCCCTCCGGCTCGGCGCCCTGCGACCACGGGCCGAACCACTCCCGCATGCGCTCGATCGGCAGCTCCATCACGACTTCGGTCTCGACCGGCATGCGCACCCAGGTGCTCGCGATGAAGATGAGCTCCTCGATCTCCTCCGGGGTGAGTGGCCGCGGCGTGAACAGCACGCGCGTGTGCTCCAGCTGCGCCAGCCGGTCGATGCGGAAGGTGCGCCAGTCGTCGCGATCGAGATCCCAGCAGAGCAGGTACCAGTGCCGGTCGGCGGGGGCGAGGGCGTGCGGCTCGACGCGGCGGCGGGTGACGGCGCCGACCGCCGAGGTGTAGGAGAAGCGCACGCGCTCGTGGTCGCGGCAGGCGAGGGCGAGCGCGCCGAGCACCTCAGACGACACCGGGGCGCCGGAGGAGATCGCCCAGGGCTGCACGGTCTCGGCCAGCGCCGCCACCCGGCGGCGCAACGGCGCCGGCAGCACCTTCTCCAGCTTGGCGAGCGCCGTGATCGTCGTCTCCGGTCCCGAGACGAGGCGCTGGGAGGCGGCGACCCGCAGCCCGATCGCCATTGCGACAGCCTCCTCGTCGGTGAGCAGCAGTGGCGGAACCGCGCTGCCCGCCTCCAGCCGGTACCCGCCTGCTGCCCCCGGCGTGGACTCCACACGGTAGCCGAGCTCGCGGAGCCGCTCGACGTCGCGCCGCACGGTCCGCTCGGTGACGCCGAGCCGCTCGGCCAGCTCGGAGCCCGGCCAGTGCCGGTGCGTCTGCAGCAGGTTGAGCAGTGCCAGCGCGCGGGAGGTCGTGTCGGTCATGTTCTCCAGAATGCCCGAAATCGAGGACAGAATCTGTCCGGGTTGATTTCTACCCTTCTGGACATGACACACGAACCGATCATCGAGGCGCAGGGTCTGACCAAGCGCTTCACCGCCAAGAAGAAGACCGTCGAGGCGGTCACCGACCTCACCTTCCGAGTCGCCCGCGGTGAGCTCGTCGCCTTCCTCGGCCCGAACGGCGCGGGCAAGTCGACGAGCCTGCGGATGCTCACCACCCTCATCCCGCCGACCATGGGGACGGCACGGGTGGTCGGCCACGACATCCTCCGCGACCCCGCCGGCGTGCGCGCCCGGATCGGCTACGTCGGGCAGCTCACCAGCGGCAGCTTCGCGCAGCGCGTGCGCGACGAGCTGCTCAGTCAGGGTGCGTTCTTCGGTCTCTCCCGAGCCGCTGCGCGGGCTCGTGCGGACGAGCTCATCGACTCTCTCGACCTCCGTTCGTTCGCGACGCAGTCGGTGCAGCAGCTCAGCGGCGGGCAGAAGCGCCGGCTGGACATCGCCCTCGGGCTCA
>JBEBWQ010000175.1:0-5186 GCA_040392075.1 Microbacterium sp. | reverse complement strand
GGCTCTCAGAGCTGAAGATCGAGGGACTCGCGATCAACCTCCGCTACGAGTACGGCGTGCTCACGTCGGCGGCGACGCGCGGAGACGGGCGCGTCGGAGAGATCGTCACCGAGAACGCGCTGCGCCTGAGCGATATCCCCGAGTGGCTCTCGGGCACGGGGCACCCGCCCATCGTGGAGGTGCGTGGCGAGGTGTTCCTGCCGGTCGCGGCGTTCGAGCGGCTGAACGCGGCGCAGGCGGAGTTCCGCGAGCGCGCGTATGCGGACTCGCTCGGCCGCTGGGAGGCGCGAAGCGGAGCGAAGCGGCCGTTCGACGAGGAGAAGGCGCGCGCCGCGGCGGCCCGGCGGTTCCCCTCGTTCGCCAACCCGCGGAACGCGGCCAGCGGCGGCCTGCGCCAGCAGCTGGACAAGAAGGAGGGGCTCGAGCTCGAAGCGGCCCTGCTGCGGGTGGATTCGCTCTCCCTCTACGTCCACGGCATCGGCGCCTGGGACGACCCGCCGGTGGCGAGCCAGAGCGAGGTCTACGGGCTGCTGGCCGAGTGGGGCCTGCCGACCAGCCCGCACACCCGGGTTTTCGGCTCCGTCGACGAGGTCGCCGCCTTCGTGGAGGAGATGGGCGCCCGCCGCCACGACATCGAGCACGAGGTGGACGGCATCGTCGTCAAGGTCGACGAGCTGGTCCTGCACGCCGAGCTCGGCGCGACCAGCCGTGCCCCCCGCTGGGCCATCGCCTACAAGTACCCGCCGGAGGAAGTGCAGACGAAGCTCCTCGACATCGTCGTCTCGGTCGGCCGGACGGGGCGGGCCACGCCGTTCGCCGTGATGGAGCCGGCGCACGTCGCCGGGTCCGTCGTGCGCCAGGCGACCCTGCACAACCAGGACGTGGTGAAGGCCAAGGGGGTCCTCATCGGGGACACCGTCGTGCTGCGCAAGGCGGGCGATGTCATCCCCGAGGTGCTCGGCCCGGTCGTGGACCGGCGCGACGGCACCGAGCGCGCCTTCGTGATGCCCGCGGACTGCCCCGCATGCGGCACGCCCCTGCGCCCCATGAAGGAGGGCGACATCGATCTGCGCTGCCCGAACGCGCGCTCCTGCCCCGCGCAGGTGCGGGGACGCGTCGAGCACATCGGGTCGCGCGGCGCGCTCGACATCGAGGTGCTGGGCGAGGTGACCGCGGCCGCGCTGACGCAGGCGGAGCCGCCCGCCGTGGCTCCGCTGGAGACCGAGGCGGGTCTGTTCTCCCTGTCCCTCGCGGATCTCGTGCCGATCTCCGTCGTCGTCCGCGATGCGGAGACGGGGGAGCCGAAGGTCGACGAGGAGACCGGTGAGCCCGCGCGCCGCGCGCCCTTCCAGAAGCTCGGGCCGGCGCAGTACCCGCCCGGTGCGGAGGGACTGGACCCGGCCGAGCGGCGGCGCCGCGGCATCCGCAAGGACCACCGCGAGGTGCTGCCCTCCGAGGCGGCGGTCAAGCTGCTCGCCGAGCTCGAGAAGGCCAAGACCAAGGAGCTGTGGCGGCTGCTCGTCTCCCTCAACATCCGGCACGTGGGGCCGGTCGCGGCCCGGGCGCTGGCGCAGTGGTTCGGCTCGCTCGATGCGATCCGCAGCGCCACCGCCGAGGAGCTCGCCGCCGTGGAGGGCGTCGGCGGGATCATCGCCGAGTCGGTGATCGACTGGTTCGGAGTGGACTGGCACGTCGACATCGTCGACCGCTGGGCCGAGGCGGGAGTGCAGTGGGCCACGCCCGGGCACCCCGGTCCCGGTGCGGCGGCAGCCGCCGGAGGGGTGCTGGAGGGGCTCACGGTCGTCGCCACCGGGACGCTGGAGGGGTACACCCGTGACGGCGCCCAGGAGGCGATCATCCAGGCGGGCGGCAAAGCCGCCTCCAGCGTCTCGAAGAAGACCGACTTCGTGGCCGCCGGTCCCGGTGCGGGCTCCAAGCTCGCCAAGGCCGAGGAGCTGGGTATCCGGATCCTCGACGCCGCCCAGTTCCACGTGCTCGTGACCCAGGGGCCGGACGCCCTCGAGGAGGTTGCGGTGGAGGGAATCGACGAGGCCTCGGAGCGGGATGCACCCGCATCGGAGTCGGCGGAGTGAACGGACAGCCTCGGAGCGGCAGGCTCCGAAGCGGGAGGGAAACCACATGCAGGTAGCGGTTCTCGGAGGCGGACACGGCAGCTACGCCGCGGCCGCATCACTGGCCGAGCAGGGGCACGCGGTACGGCTCTGGCGTCGCGACGCCGCGGGGCGCGGGGAGCTGGCGGGCCGCGGCGCGCTGACCATCCGCGACCATCGCGGGGAGCGCGAGGTGCCGCTGGGCAGCGGGCCGGGCCGGATCGCCGTCGCCGACGATCTGGAGGAGGCGGTCCGCGGCGCGGAGGTGGTCGTCGTCCCCCTGCCCGCCCACACCCATGAGGACCTCGCTCCGCGGCTGGCACCGCTGCTGGAGGACGGACAGGTCGTGTTCCTGCCGCCGGGCACCCTGGGCAGCTACCTCTTCGCCGCCGCCCAGCGCGAGGCCGGCAACGCGAGCGAGGTGGCCTTCGCCGAGACCGGCACCCTCCCATACCTGGCCCGCAAGCACGGCCCGGCGACGATCGTGGTCTCCGCGTACGCGACCCGGCTGCCCACCGGCTTCCTCCCCGCACGTCTCTCCGGGGTGGCCTTCGAGACGCTGCGCCAGCTCTACCCGAGCATCGAGCCCGTCGAGGACGTCCTCAGCGGTGCCCTGATGAACGCGGGCCCGATCATCCATCCGCCGCTCATCCTGATGAACGCCGGCCCGCTGGAGCACTTCGAGGCGTGGGACATCCACAACGAGGGCACCCAGCCCTCGATCCGGCGCGTCACCACCGCGCTCGACGAGGAGCGGATCGCGGTGCGCGAGGCGCTCGGCTACCGCGCGCCGCACTTCCCGCTCGCGGACCACTACGCCCACGACGGCGACGAGTGGATGTACGGGCGGGCGGCGCACGAGCGCCTGACCGCCAGCGGCGACTGGCGGGAGAAGATCGATCTGCGCGAGCACCGCTACATGGTCGAGGACACCCGGCTCGGGCTGGCTCTGCTGGTCTCGGCGGGCCGCTGGGCGGGGGTGGACACCCCGATCGCGGCGGGCCTGCTGGCGCTCGCCTCGGCCGTCACCGGGCGCGACCTCTACGCCGAGGGCAGGACGCTGGAGAACCTCGGGCTGGCCGGTCTCTCCCGTGCCGAGCTCGCCGCGCTGCTGCAGGAGGGACTGCCGGGGGCGGGGGCGGGTGCGACGGCCTCCGGCTGAGCAGGGAGCGCAGGGCGCGATGCCGCAACGGGAATGAGACTCGCCGCGGGCGGGTTCACCCGGGAAGGGCGTATGCCCGCGCGCGATGACGAACGCCATCGCCGAGGCGAGGACGATCACGATGACGCACCCGGTCAGGGGCACGGTCACGACGAGAGGACGAACGACGATGAGCCAGTGGAGAGACACCCTCGGGGCCGTGGGCGTATGGCGGGGAGTCGATGACGTCGCCCCGGATCTCGCCGGGGAGATCGAGGACATGGGCTTCCGGACGGTGTGGCAGGGCGGCTCGCCCTCCGCCGACCTCGAGCCCGCGGAGGCGCTGCTGGCGGCGACCGATCGGCTGCAGGTGGCGACGGGCATCGTGAACATCTGGATGGCCGATCCGGCCGAGCTCGCCGCCGCGTTCCACCGCATCGACGAGCGCTTCCCCGGCCGTCTCCTGCTGGGCATCGGATCGGGTCATCGCGAGGTGACCACGGAGCGCGTCCGTCCGCTGGACGCGATGCGCCGCTACCTCGACGTGCTCGACGAGCACGGCGTCCCCGTGGAGCGCCGGGTGTTGTCGGCCCTCGGGCCGCGGATGCTGGAGCTGGCGAAGCAGCGCAGCGCCGGGACCCATCCCTACCTCACGCTTCCCGCTCAGACGGCCGAGGCGCGGGCCGCCCTCGGCCCCGATGCGCTGGTGGCTCCCGAGCAGACGGTGGTGTTCGATCCCGACCGGGCCTCGTCGCGGGAGAGCGCCCGCCGCTTCCTCCGTCGGTATCTCCGGCTCGCGAACTACGCCGGCACCATGCGCCGCGGCGGGTTCTCCGAGGACGACGTGACCGACGGCGGCAGCGACCGTCTGGTGGACGCGATCGTCGCGCAGGGCGATGCCGCGGCCCTCGCGGCAGCCGTCCGTGCGCACCTCGACGCGGGCGCCGACCACGTCTGCGTGCAGGTCGTCCCGCGCGATCAGGACGTCCGGCCGGCCCTGCGGGCGATCGCCGCAGAGCTGGGTCTGGGCTGACCCGCAGCCCTTGCCTCCCGGCGCCCGAGCGGTCGCCGCTCAGCCCTTGTGGCGGGGCTTCCGGAACGGCTTGTCGCCGCTGTCGGCGCGCGCGGGGCGGTCGGTGCGTGCAGGCCGATCGTCGCGGTCGCGACGGTCGTAGCGATCGCCCTCACGACGTCCCCCCGACCGGACACCGGGACCGCGGTCCGGCGTGATCTCGATCAGGCGACCCGAGATGCGGGTGTCGCGCAGCCTGTCGAGCACGGCCGGATCGAGGTTCGCGGGGAGCTCGACGATGGAGAAGTCCGGACGGATGTTGATCGCTCCGAAGTCGTCGCGACCCAGTCCGCCCTCGTTCGCCAGCGCGCCGACGATCTGACGGGGCTCGACGCGGTGGCGGCGACCGACCTCGATCCGGTAGGCGGCGTAGTCGCTCCGGCCGCGGCGCTCCGTGCGGGGAGCCCGGGGAGCGCGGTCGTCGCGACCCGCCCGCTGGCCGGCGCCCCGAGGCGGTCGGTTGTCCGCCGCGACCGCGCGGGACAGCGGGTCGTCGGCCGGATCGATCAGCAACGGGGTATCGCCCTGGGCGACGATCGCAAGGGCCGCGGCGACGTCGCTCTCGGGGACATCGTGGTTGCGGACGTAGTGGGCGATGATGTCGCGGAACGAGTCGACCCGTGCCTTCTCCTCCAGCGCCGCGGTGATCGCGTCGTCGAAGCGCGCGAGCCGGGTGCTGTTCACGTCCTCGGTGGTGGGCAGCTGCATCTGGGCGGGCTGCTGCCGCGTCGCCCTCTCGATGTGCCCCAGGAGGTAGCGCTCGCGCGGCGTGATGAAGCTGATCGCGTCGCCGGTGCGACCCGCGCGACCGGTGCGGCCGATGCGGTGCACGTACGACTCGGTGTCGGTGGGGATGTCGAAG
>JBEBWQ010000174.1:0-5199 GCA_040392075.1 Microbacterium sp. | reverse complement strand
GGGTGGCTCGGGCGGCGACGGCGGCGATCCGAATTCCATCACCGTCGAAGGCCAGATGTTCTACGAGGGCGGTTACGGTGCGGCGGAAGGCGCGCTGGTGCTCCTGAACGGAGACCTCGCGAAGCTTGTGAGCACCGACTCGAACGGTAGCTTTCGCTTCACGGGAGTCGTCCCTCCCTATGACCTTACCGTTATCCACTCCATCGGTGTGACGCAGAGGCTCATCGAGTTCAAGGGGCTCACTCGGGCGAACCCTGCACTCTCGCTTTCGGGCGCCGTCGACTTCGAGCGTTCGGCGATCATGCAGGGCGTCATCGGCGGCGTCGCCTATCCCCTGTCAACAGACGCCGAGATCCGAGTCAGTCTCACGCAGGTCGAATCTGACATTCACGTGGGGACCGGTAGTGGCAACGTGAAGGCGTTCGGCTCCATCACGTGGAAGGGGCCCGCCTCCTACTCGGGATCGCTCGTGGGCGTGCTTACCCAGAATCGTCCAGAGGGCGGGCTCGACTTCCTCCAGGCGGGATCGATCACGCCTTTCGAAATCGAAGAAGGAGCGGAGAGGTCGGTCGGTCTCGTCCTTGACCAGACCATCGAGACCGAGGTCACCACCATCTCCGCCGAGGCGGGCGCCTATACCTACGAGTGGCGGACGGTGATCGGGTCCTTCGACGTTCTTGGAGCGACCTTACCCGGGGACCTGTTCGAGGATCGCCCCACCTTGCCGAAGGTCGTGTCAATTCCTGCCGGGGGAGCCAGGATCATCCTGAGAGGATTCCTGCCGAATCACCGCGCGGCCGCCGTGATCGCCGTCGACGCTGTGCCCGGCGGGGAGACTG
The DNA here is from genome assembly GCA_040392075.1 of Microbacterium sp. Taxonomy (GTDB): domain Bacteria; phylum Actinomycetota; class Actinomycetes; order Actinomycetales; family Microbacteriaceae; genus Microbacterium. The sequence continues at coordinate 4,360 of JBEBWQ010000174.1, read as the reverse complement.
TCCTCGCATTGCCCCCCGAGGTCGTGCTCGACACGCTCTCGCCCGATGACGGTGAAGAGGTTTCGACCTTTACCCCCAGGCTCGAGTGGATCCCTGTGCCGGGCGCAACCGCTTACGTGGTGGATGTCCAGAGCAGTACGGCGTTCGGAAGATGGGTCCTACCGCCTGGTGTGACATTCCTCGACGTCCCCGATCATGGGGAGGACCTGTTCCGGCTGCCTTCAGACGCGCCGCCGATCTGGTGGATGGTGGTTGCCAAGATGACTCCAGCTTCTTCGCCGGACGAACTGGCAGACCCCGAAGGGATGGGGACGCCTCCATATTGGGAGACTGGTCTCGAATACATGGCGCAGGGAACATTTTCGATCGTGCCCTGAACCTCGGATGCTGATGCGGGGTACTAAGCTTTCCGCAAAGGGCGACGTGCGCCAATCGCTGGCCGATGCCGGGAGCGCTACTGGGCCTCGATTCCTGGACGTGCGATCAGGCTCGGCGACCCGGGATGTCCCGCCCCTTCAAGCACCTCGAGCGCCTCGGCGAAGAGATCGCCGAGGTCTCCGCTCGTTTTGACGCAGCCACCTTCCAACAACTCCAGCTGATCCAGGAGTTCGACGAAGAGGGAGGCTGGGGCCACCAGGGCGCCTTGACCCGTGCGCACTGGCTCTCCTGGCGGGTCGGCCTCGACCAGGGCACTGCGCGGGAGAAGGTCCGCGTCGCCAGGGCCATGAAGCTCCCGCGGGAGCCCCGGGCCGGTGGACTGCGCCCGATGGATCTGGGCCTCAAGGTCAGCATCCTCTGCGAGCGCTATTCGAGGCGGGTCCCGGCGCTGCACTGCGCTTGAGCTGGCATGGTGGTCATGGTTCCCCGCCCACGCGAAGACACCACCGCGGCCCAGCGCGATCGTGCCGTTGTCGCGGCGGTCGTTGATCGACGTCGAAACGAATGCCGGGGACGTGACGAAGCCGGCATGGTGCGCCGGGAAAAATGACGGCGCCGATATGGGAACTGGCGAGTCAGGAATAGAAAGGCCGCTTGTCGCCGAGCGAGGCCTACAGGAGCTCTCGCCTCAAACCTCGAAGAGATCACGAACCTGGTGCGGCTGAGATCGCAAATATTGCGTCGGAGCCTTCACCCTCGCGCCGAAGTGGGCGGCTGCGTGCCAGGGCCACCGTGGATTGAAAAGGATCGTGCGCGCGAGGGCGATGAGGTCGGCGTCGCCGGTGCCGACGATCGCCTCGGCCTGGTCGAAGCCGGTGATCAGCCCGACCGCGACCACCGGGAGGCTTGTCTCGGCTTTGACGCCACGGGCGAGTGGCACCTGGTAGCCCGGTCCGACGGGGATGCGCTGGGCGGTGGTGAGGCCGCCGCTGGACACGTGGAGGGCGGAGCAGCCGCGGCCTTCGAGCGCCTGGGTGAAGGCGATGGTCTGCGCAAGATCCCAGCCTCCGTCGGCCCAGTCGGTTCCGGAGACGCGGACGCTGACCGGACGCTCGGCAGGAAATGCTGCGCGCACGGCATCGAAAATCTCGAGGGGAAAGCGCATCCGGCCCTCGAGGCTCCCGCCGTAGGCATCCGTGCGCCGGTTGGAGAGTGGCGAGAGAAATTCATGGAGGAGGTAGCCATGCGCCGAGTGGATCTGGATGGCGTCGAAGCCAATCCGCGCTGCCCGTCGCGCAGCCTCCGCAAACGCCGTGCGAATGGTCGAGAGCCCCTCTTCATCGAGCTCGATGGGGGGACGCTCGCCCTCCGAATACGGGATGGGCGATGGCGCTACGATCTGCCATCCGCGAGGCTCATCGGGCCGAATCTGACCGCCGCCTTCCCAAGGAGGGCGCGTGGAGGCCTTGCGGCCCGCGTGCGCGAGCTGGATTCCGATGGGCATGTCCGAATGCCTTCGGACGCTTCGGATCACGCGGTCGAGGGCCTCCTCGGTCTCATCGGACCAGAGGCCGAGATCGTCGGGAGAGATCCGGCCCTCCGGAAGGACGGCGGTGGCCTCGATCATCAAGAGCGCGGCCCCGGAGAGCGCGAGATTTCCGAGGTGGATGAGGTGCCAATCCGTCGCCCGACCCTCGTCGGCAGAGTACTGGCACATGGGTGCGATCACGATCCGGTTGCGGAGCTCGAGCGAGCCGACGCGAAAGGGTGTGAACAGGGTGGTCATTGGAAATCCTTCTGGGAAGTCGTCGACCTCGACTGTATCGCGCGCGGACGGGGCGATCATAGGAGTATCGGATCGACCGATACGATGGTCTATGGCGGCAGGACGCGAACCCGATGTGGACAGATCACGTAAGCCCTCGGTGCCAATGCCGGTGAAGGACAGTTTCCTCTCGATATCCCTGTACCGATGGTCCCCCAGGGTGGCGCCCGCGAGATCAGCCGGAGCAGACATCCTGCTTCGCGGCATCCGCACCGATCTAGTGGAAGTAGAGGGTGAGTTTCTTCCGACACTCATCGCCGAGGTCAAGGACGCGGTGAAACCTTTCTCGTCCTCCCGCATTTAAAGGTCGATGCCAGAGTGCTCTGGGTGGGGGTTGTGGGAAGACCGCGACCGCCTGCCGATGGTGCTAGCGGCTGCCTGCTCGTAGCCTTGTAGAAGCGGCCGCGCAACCGAGCGCTCCCTCTATTTGATGTATGACGAAAGACTGGAGATGTGACCATGGGAAATAAGACAGAAGCGTATGACTACGTCGTAGTGGGCGCGGGATCGGCTGGTGCAATTGTCGCTACCCGACTGACGGAGGATCCGGGCACGACGGTGCTGCTCCTCGAGGCGGGGCCGGAGGATACGAGCTACTGGTCCAGAATCCCGCTGGGTTTCGCCAAGATTCTCTTCATGGAGAAATATATGTGGCGGAACCACGTGACCGAGCCTGAACCGGAGCTGAATGGTCGGACGTTCCCGCTCCCGCATGGGAAGCTGGTCGGTGGCTCCAGCGCGATCAATGGACTCGTCCATGTGCGCGGTGCTCCGCTCGATTTCGACACATGGGAGAGGCAGGGGGCGGATGGCTGGGGCTTCCAGGACGTGCTGCCCTATTTCAAGAAGTTTGAGCGCGATCACCGCGGCGAGGGACCCTGGCACGGCGGGAGTGGACCGATTGGGATCGAGTTGGCCCGGTGGAAGAATCCTCTCGCGGACGCCTTCATCACGGCGGCGGCCGAGAGCCTCGAGATCTCGCGTAACGACGACTTCAACGGCGAAAGCATGGAAGGGACCGGATACTGGGATCTCACCACATGGAAGGGTCGGCGGACGTCGACGTCGCTGACCTACATTCAGCCGAATCGCAGGAGGCCGAACCTTCGGGTGCTGCCCGAGGCCTATGTGACCAAAGTCGAGTTTGCCGGCAAGGAGGCGACCGGAGTGGTCTACGAGCGCGGGGGCGAGACGCATCGCGTCCGGGCGAACCGGGAGGTGATCCTGAGCGCCGGTGCCATCCAGACGCCGCAGCTCCTCCAGCTATCGGGGATCGGTTCTGGTGAGCTCCTGCAGCAGTACGGCATCCCCGTGGTGCACGATCTGAAAGGAGTGGGCGAAAATCTGATGGACCACGTCCAGGTCGGCCGCCTGTACTTCACCACCAGCCCCTACACCTTCAACAAGAAGGTCGGCGACTGGTTCTCGCAGGGCCTCGCCGGGATCAACTATTACCTTGGGGCGCGCAATGGACCTCTGACGATCGGCGCGTCCCTCGCCGGTGCCTTCCTCCGGACGCGATCGGGGCTGGAGGCTCCCGACCTGCAGCTGCACTTCCTCCCGTTCATGCCTGGTCCCAAGGGATGGGATCTCTCCGAGGACTCCGGATTCCGGCTCGGGATGTACCAGTCTCGTCCGACCAGCCGCGGTCATGTGCGGATCACTTCGACCGACCCGAGAGCCAATCCCGGCATCCGCTTCAATCACCTGAGCGAGGAGGAGGACGTCCGGACGCTCATGGCCGGGATGCGGATGGCCGAGCGCGTTGCGCAGGCCATGCCGAAGGAATACGGGATCCGGGAACTCGCCCCCGGCAAGGATGCAGACTCCGATGAAGGGCTGCTCGCCTTCATCCGGGAGAGCGCCGACACCGCCTTTCACTTCAGCGGCACCGCGCGGATGGGGAAGGATGATCGCGCCGTCGTCGATCCTCAACTCCGTGTCCGCGGCGTTTCGAAGCTGCGAGTCATCGACGCCTCGGTGATGCCAACGATCTCTTCCGGAAACATCAACCCAGCGGTGCTGATGATCGGCGAGAAGGGCGCAGACCTCGTGAAAGCCGGCTGATGACGTCGATCGCGAAACGCTCGCGCCTCGAAAACAGGCAGAAAATGCCTCGTGAACCGACATCACGGGCGACACGCCTGGTGCCGGTCT
>JBEBWQ010000173.1:0-5258 GCA_040392075.1 Microbacterium sp. | reverse complement strand
CGAGGGATGCCGCGCGGGACCGCTCCCGCGCGGCATCCCTCGTCTCCGCCGGGCCACGCGCCACCGGCCCGCGCCGTAGGCTGGGCGGGTGCCCACCTCTCCCGCTGCTCCCCCGGATCCCGCCTCCCCCGCCCGGGCGGAGCCGGCCGGGCCGGCGCAGCCCGGCGACGAGACGGACGTGGGCGCGATGGTCGGGCGCCGGCTCGAGTCGTTCCTCGCCCGCATGCGCGAGGAGGCGACCGCCCTCGGTCCCGATGCGCTGACCTTCACCGAGGCCGCCGCCGGCACGCTGCAGGGGGGCAAGCGGCTCCGCGCCCGGTTCGCACACGCGGGCTGGACGGCGGTGGCCGCCGGATCCCCGCCCCCGACCGCGCTCGGAGACCTCTGCGCCGCCCTGGAGGTGTTCCAGTCCGCCGCCCTCGTGCACGACGACCTCATCGACAACTCCGACATCCGCCGCGGGCGCCCCGCCGCGCATCGCGCGCTCGAGGCGACGCACGACCGGTCCGGATGGGCCGGCGACGGAGAGTCCTTCGGCCGATCGGCGGCCATCCTGCTCGGCGACCTCCTCGTCGCCTGGAGCGACGACCTCCTCGAGCAGGCGCTGGCCGGGCATCCGCAGGCTGCGCCCGTGCGCAGCGAGTACGGGCGGATGAGACGCGAGGTGACCGTCGGCCAGTTCCTCGACATCGCCGAGGAGTCGGCCTGGGTCACCCGTTCCGACGATGCTCAGGCCGACCGGGCGCTGCGCATCGCCTCGCTCAAGTCCGCCCGCTACAGCATCGAGCAGCCCCTGGCGCTCGGCGCCCTGCTCGGCGGCGCGTCCGCGGAGCAGGAGGGCGCGCTCCGCGGTTTCGGACACCCGCTGGGTCTCGCCTTCCAGCTCCGCGACGACGTGCTCGGCGTCTTCGGCGACGCGGCCGTGACCGGCAAGCCCGCCGGGGACGACCTGCGCGAGGGCAAGCGCACCGTGCTCATCGCCCTCGCCCGGGAGGGGCTGGACGCCGCCGGGCGTCGCGACCTGGATGCGCAGGTGGGCGATCCGGCCCTCACCGAGACGCAGGTGGACGCGCTGCGGAAGACCATCCGTGACACGGGAGCCCTCGACCGGGTCGAGACGATGATCGCCGCCTACGGCGCGGAGGCGGAGACGGCCCTCGCCTCGGCACCGTTGCACGCGGACGCCGTCGCCGAGCTGCGGGACCTCGCCCGCCGCGCCACGCAGCGCTCCGCATAGGCCGGGGCTCCTCCGCGGTCGACCTGCGCGGAGGAGCGGAGGGACGTCCTCAGGCGAGCGTTCGGGCCACCCGGCGGACCTCGCTCTTGTGACCGGCGAGGAGGGCCTCGATCGGAGACCGGCCGAGGGTGTCCTCATAGCCGAGGATCCAGTCGATCGCCTCGTCCTCGTCGAATCCGACGTCGAGCAGGGCGATCACGGTGCCGCGCAGCGACGGCAGCGGATGCCCGTCCTGGATGAACACCGCGGGGACGGTCACGGGCCCGTTGCGCCGGGAGCCGATCAGGTAGTGCTCCGCCAGGAGCCGGCGGACGCGCCCCACGGGCTCGTCGAGCGCCTCCGCGAGGTCGGGCAGGGTCAGCCAGTCGGTCGGGGTCGGTCCGGGGGTGTTCTCAGGCACAGGAAAACTATCTCACGCCCCGCGGACTCCCCCGGCCGCCCGGGCGGCCTCCCGCCGCCGCCCGGCACGTGCCGCAAGCCTCGCCGGCATCCACATTCCTCCCGAGTCGAGGAGATATGCCCGAGCGAGGATCGCCTCGGCAGATGTCCTCAGCGCGGCCGTCCGCCGCGCAGGCGCGGGGTCCGTGCGGCGCGGGCCCCGTGCGCGAGCCTTCCCGGGGAACCCGGCGCCGTTCCCTAGACTTTCCTCGTGACGACCAGCGCCCCCGCCGACCCGCTCATCGGGCGGCTCGTCGACGGTCGGTACCGGGTGCGGGCGCGGATCGCCCGGGGCGGCATGGCCACGGTGTACGTCGCCACCGATCTGCGACTCGAGCGCCGCGTGGCGCTGAAAGTGATGCACGGGCACCTCAGCGACGACACCGTGTTCCAGAGCCGGTTCATCCAGGAGGCCCGCGCCGCGGCCCGCCTCGCGGACCCGAACGTCGTCAACGTCTTCGACCAGGGCCAGGACGGCGAGCTGGCCTACCTGGTCATGGAGTACCTCCCCGGCATCACGCTGCGCGAGCTCCTGCGCGAGCAGCGCCGGCTCACGGTGCCGCAGACCGTCTCGATCATGGACGCGATCCTCTCCGGGCTCGCCGCCGCGCACCGCGCGAGCATCGTGCACCGCGACGTGAAGCCCGAGAACGTGCTGCTCGCCGAGGACGGCCGGATCAAGATCGGCGACTTCGGCCTGGCCCGGGCCACCAGCGCGAACACGGCGACCGGGCAGCAGCTGCTCGGCACGATCGCCTACCTGGCGCCGGAGCTCGTCACCCGCGGCACCGCGGATGCGCGCAGCGACATCTACGCGCTGGGCATCATGCTCTACGAGATGCTCGTCGGCGAGCAGCCCTACAAGGGCGAGCAGCCGATGCAGATCGCCTTCCAGCACGCCACCGAGCAGGTCCCGCGGCCCAGCGCGCGCAACCCCGGGGTCCCGGCGGCGCTGGACGAGCTGGTCCTCTGGGCCACGGAGAAGTCCCCCGACGACCGTCCCCTCGACGCCCAGGAGATGCTCGACCGGCTGCGCGAGATCGAGCGCGACCTGGGCATCGTCCCCGCGGTCGCGCAGGTCTCCCCGGCGCCGGCGCATCACGACTCGGACGATCTGACCAAGGTCCTCCCGCAGAGCTCCTTCCCCACCCCGGTCGTCCCCGGGGCCGTGCCGCTGCCCTCGACCACCTCCCTGCGGCTCGGCGACGATGCGCCGCGTCCCGCCGACAATGCGACGCTCCTCCGCCGGCGCACCGCCCGCCGGCGCGCCCGGGGCGGGTTCCTCCTCGCGCTCGTGCTGCTGCTGGCCACCCTCGCCGCCGCCGCCGGATGGTGGTTCGGCTCGGGCCCGGGGTCGCTCGTCGCGGTCCCGGACGTCTCCGGCTACGCCTATGCGGACGCCGCCGCGCTCCTGGAGGCCGAGGGCTTCGTCCCGGCGGAGGGCTCCGAGCACTCCCGCGAGGTGGAGCCGGGCCTGGCCACCCGCACCGATCCCGGCCGGGGGGAGCGTCTGGACCGCGGCACGATGGTCACCGTGTTCGTCTCGCTCGGCCCCGTGGTGCACACCCTCGAGGCGCTCGTCGGACAGGACGCCGAGGTGCTGCGCGCCCGGCTCGCGGATCTCCACCTGGCCGTGGGCGAGGACGAGCAGATCTTCGCCGATCTCCCGGCCGGCACGGTCGTCGGCGCGGTCGTGACACCGCGGGCCGGCGGCGAGCCCTACGACTGCTCGGAGGTCTGCGAGGCGAGGGAGGACGACGGCATCGTCCTGACGGTCTCGGCCGGCCCCGTCCCCGACGTCTCGGATCTCACCGTCGACCAGGCCACCCGGCAGCTGTCCGAGAAGCGGCTCACGGTGTCGTCGGAGCAGATCCTGGAGCACAGCGACGAGATCGAGAAGGGCCGCGTGATCGGCGTCACCGGGCCCGACCGCTCCTGGCGCCCCGGCGACGAGGTACGGCTGATCGTGTCCGACGGACCCGAGCTGTTCCCCGTGCCCTGGGTGGTGGGCATGACCCGCGACGAGGCCAAGGCGGCCCTGTCCAACGCGGGCTTCCGCTACGACTACAACCCGCTCTGGGACGCCATCCTGGACGGTCTCACCGAGGTTCGCGCGCAGAGCCCGTCCGGCGATCAGCCCCTGAACACCACGATCACGCTCACCATCGGCGGGGCGTTCTAGCGGTTCCCGGCGCCGGGCCTGGGGCGATCGCTCTCCCCGGCGTGCTCCGATTCGCCGAATCCGACGCCGATCACGGCGCTGTGCCGCAAGGGTGCGTCGAGAAGGAACCGCTGACTTGCCCCGTTGTGCCGCCTCCGGCGGGAAACGCGACACATTGCGGCGGGTCAAGGCGGGCAACGGGCTCAGGGGTCGGGCCTGTCTCGGCACGGGGACGACGGAGGCCGCCGCCCCTACACGAGGACGACGGCCTCCGTGCGCGGTGCGCTCAGCGCTTCTCGAGCTCCTCGGCCACGAGGAAGGCGAGCTCCAGCGACTGCATGTGGTTCAGGCGCGGGTCGCAGAGCGACTCGTAGCGGGTGGCCAGGCCCTCCTCGTCGATCTGCTCCGAGCCGCCGAGGCACTCGGTGACGTCGTCGCCGGTGAGCTCGACATGGATGCCGCCGGGGAAGGTGCCCACGGCACGGTGCGCCTCGAAGAAGCCGCGCACCTCGTCGACCACGTCGTCGAAGCGGCGGGTCTTGTAGCCGGTGGCGCTGGTGATGCCGTTGCCGTGCATGGGGTCGGTGACCCACAGCGGGGTGTGCCCGGCGTCCTTGATCGCCTCCAGCAGCGGGGGCAGCGCGTCGCGGATCTTGCCGGCGCCCATCCGGGTGATGAAGGTCAGGCGGCCCGGCTCGCGCTCGGGGTCGAGCTTGTCGATGAGGTCGAGCACCTGCTGCGGCGTGGTCGACGGCCCGAGCTTGACGCCGAGCGGGTTGCGGACGCGCGAGAGGAAGTCGAGGTGGGCGCCGTCCAGCTGCCGGGTGCGCTCCCCCACCCAGAGGAAGTGCGCCGAGGTCCCATAGGGGGTTCCGGTGCGCGAGTCGATGCGCGTGAGCGGGCGCTCGTAATCCATGAGCAGGGCCTCGTGCGAGATGTAGAACTCGGTGCGCTTGAGCGCCTCGAAGTCGGCGCCGCAGGCCATCATGAACTTGATCGCCCTGTCGATCTCGCGCGCCATGTGCTCGTAGCGCACGTTCGCGGGGTTGCGCGCGAAGCCCTGGTTCCAGCTGTGCACCTGGCGGAGGTCGGCGAACCCGCCCTGCGTGAACGCGCGGATGAGGTTGAGGGTGCTCGCCGCCGTGTGATAGCCCCTCACGAGCCTCGCCGGGTCGGCGCTGCGCGACTCCGGCGTGAAGTCGTAGCCGTTGACGATGTCGCCGCGGTAGGCCGGCAGCGTCACCTCGCCGCGCGTCTCGCTGTCGCTCGATCGCGGCTTCGCGAACTGGCCCGCCATCCGGCCCATCTTCACGACCGGCTTGGACGCCGCGTACGTGAGCACCACGGACATCTGCAGGATGGTCTTGACGCGATTGCGGATCTGGTCGGCCGTGGCGCCCGCGAAGGTCTCGGCGCAGTCGC
>JBEBWQ010000172.1:0-5305 GCA_040392075.1 Microbacterium sp. | reverse complement strand
CGCCCAGCACGTCGCCCTCGCCGCGCAGCTCCAGGTCGACCTCGGCGAGCTCGAAGCCGTCGAGCGTGGCGGCCACCGCGTCCACCCGCTCCCGGGCGACCGACCCCGCCGGGGCCTCGGTCACCAGCAGGCACAGGCCCGGCACGCCGCCGCGCCCGACGCGCCCCCGGAGCTGGTGCAGCTGGGAGACGCCGAAGCGGTCGGCGTCGAGGATGATCATGGTCGAGGCGTTCGGGACGTCCACGCCCACCTCGATGACGGTGGTGGCGATCAGCACGTCGATCTCGCCGCGCGCGAAGGACTGCATCGCGCGGTCCTTCTCCTCCGCCGGCATCTTTCCGTGCAGGATCTCCGTGCGCAGCGCGCCGATCCGCGGGTGCGTCTGCAGCGCCTCGTGCAGCTGCACGACCCCCCAGCGCGGCCCCCGGCGCTCTTCCGGCCCCTCCGGCGGAGCACCTTCCGCGGATGCGACCGCGTCTCCCGCATGCCGCGCCTCTGCGGGGAGCGGTTCCTCGCCCTCCTCCGCGGACCCGTCGTCGGTGTCGATCGCGGCGCAGACCACGAAGACCTGGTGCCCCTGGTCCACCTCCTCGGCCGCGCGCTCCCACACCCGCGCGAACCAGCCCGGGTGCTCGGCCAGCGGGGCGACGAAGCTCTGGATGCCCGCACGACCGGCCGGCAGGGTGCGGATCACGGAGGTGTCGAGGTCGCCGAAGACCGTCATCGCCACCGTCCGCGGGATGGGGGTGGCCGTGAGCACCAGCACGTGCGGGCTCTGCCCCTTGGAGCGCAGGGCCTCGCGCTGCTCCACGCCGAACCGGTGCTGCTCGTCGACGACGACCAGTCCCAGGTCGGCGAAGGTGGTCTTCTCGCCCAGGAGGGCGTGCGTGCCGATCACGATGAGGGACTGCCCCGAGGCGACCCGGAGCGCGGCCTTCCGCCGCTCGGGGGCGGAGAGCTGACCGGTGAGGAGGGTGGGCATGAGCCGTGCCGCCAGATCCGGGCCGAGCATGCGGGTGATCGAGCGCAGGTGCTGGCCGGCGAGCACCTCGGTCGGCGCGATGAGCGCCGCCTGACCGCCGGACTCGGCCACCTGGAGCATCGCGCGCAGGGCGACGAGGGTCTTGCCGGAGCCCACCTCGCCCTGCACCAGCCGGTTCATCGGCCGATCGGCGACGAGGTCCGCCGCGATCTCGGCTCCGACCTCGCGCTGGTCGTCGGTGAGCGCGAAGGGCACGGCGGCGTCGAACCGGGCCAGGAGCCCGTCCGGCGCCGCCGGACGGGCGGTGGCGTGGAGCGCGTGCACCCGGGCCCGCTGCTGCAGGAGCGCCGTCTGCAGCGTGAGCGCCTCGTGCATCCGGAGGGTGTCCTTGGCCGGCCCCACCTCGGCCTGCGTCTGGGGCCGGTGGATCCGCTCCAGGGCCGTGCGCGCGTCGAGCAGCTGCAGGCGCCGGCGGAGCTCCTCCGGCAGCGGGTCGGGCACCTCGCCGAGACCGGCGAGCGCGAGCTCGACCATCTTCTGGATCTGCCAGCTGGCGAGGGTGGACGTCGCCGGATAGATCGGGATCGGGACCGTCACCGCAGCGCTGACAGTCCGCTCCCCCGTCTCGTCGTCGAACAGCTCGTAGAGGGGGTGCGCGAACTGCAGTCCGCCCCGGTACTCGCCGACCTTGCCCGAGAACACCCCGCGCCGGCCGACCTTCAGCTCGTTCGCCCGCCAGCGCTGATTGAAGAAGGTCAGCGACATCTGACCGACGCCGTCGCCGATGACCACCTCGAGGATGTCCCCTCGCCGGGCGCGCATGGTCCGCTCGGTCACGCGGAGCACCTCGGCGACGATCGTGACGTTCTCCCCCAGCGGCAGGTCCATGATCGGCGTGAGCTCGCCGCGCATCGCGTACCTGCGCGGGTAGTGGCGGAGCAGATCGCCCACGGTCGTCATCCCGAACGCGCGCTCGAGCGCCTTGCCGGCCTTGGCGCCGAGCGCCTCGTCCATCGGCGTCGAGAGGGTGAACGGCATGTCGCCAGTGTAGGTGGGAGCTCCGACAGGGGCGCAGTCCGCAGCCCCGGCCGGGGACGATCGCCGGAACGAGGACCGGTTCCGGTGTTCCCATCCTCGCCCGGGCACGCCTCCTCGGTTCGGCCTCTCCACGGCACCGGTCGGGGCCACAGGCTCCGCCACCCGCACAGAAGAGGCCGTACCGCTGGAATAGGGTGAACGGGTGACGAGGATCATCGCCGGGATCGCGGGGGGAACCCGCCTGGAGGTGCCCGGGAGCGGGACCCGGCCGACGAGCGATCGCGTGCGCGAGTCGCTCTTCGGCGCGCTGGAGTCGGCCGATGCCCTGGAGGACGCGTGCGTGCTCGACCTGTATGCGGGGTCGGGGGCGCTGGGACTGGAGGCGCTCAGCCGCGGGGCGCGCAGCGCGGACCTCGTCGAGAAGTCGCGTCCGGCGGCGGGGCTCATCCGCCGCAACGCCGAGCGCGTCGCCCGGGCCGGCGCTCCTGCCGCCCGGGTGCACGAGAGCGCGGTGCGCACCTTCCTCGGACGGGCGGCGGGCCCGTTCGACCTCGTCTTCAGCGACCCGCCCTACGACCTGCCCGACGAGGCGATGACGGGCGACCTGATCGCCCTCGTCCCCCTGCTCGCGCCCGGAGCCCTGGTGGTCGTGGAGCGCGCCCGGCGCTCGACGGCTCCGGACTTCGCGGCCGCCGGCCTCGTCCCCCTCCGCGACCGCGCCTACGGCGACACCGCGCTGTTCTGGGCCGAGCCCGCGGCCTGAGACGCTGAGCGCGTCCCGCCGGCACGAGTTCACCCGCTCGAGAACAGGACGATCGCCCGAGAACAGGAGGATTTCAGCCCCATCGGCCTGTCGCCGGGCGAATGGCCGGACCTCGGGCGGTCGGGGCGCGGGGACGTGCCTGTCGCCGATCCGTGTCGGAGGGCGCGACTAAACTCCAGAGCGTGACCAGCCAGACCCTCGCCCCCCGTTTCGCCCTCGACATCGAGGGGGTTCCCCGGCCCGCCCGTGCCGAGGAGCTGCTCCGGGAGCTGCGCGAGCGGGTCGTCATCGCCGACGGGGCGATGGGCACCATGCTCCAGCGGCACGAGCCGACGCTGGAGGACTACCGGCAGCTGGAGGGCTGCAACGAGATCCTCAACGTCTCCCGGCCCGACATGATCGCCGCGATCCATGACGAGTTCCTCGCCGTCGGCGTCGACGCGATCGAGACCAACACGTTCGGGGCGAACTGGTCGAACCTCGGCGACTACGGCATCGACGACCGCATCGCCGAGCTCGCCGAGGCCGGGGCCCGGATCGCGCGCGAGCGGGCCGAGGCCGCCGAGTCCGCCGATGGACGGATCCGCTGGGTGCTGGGCTCGATGGGCCCCGGCACCAAGCTGCCCAGCCTCGGTCACACCACCTACGCGCACCTGAAGGAGACCTTCGCCGAGCAGGCGCGCGGTCTCATCGACGGCGGCGCCGACGCCTTCCTCATCGAGACGTCGCAGGACCTCCTGCAGACCAAGGCCGCGATCAACGGCTGCAAGCAGGCGATCGTGGAGCGCGGCGTCCGTCTGCCGATCCTCGTCGAGGTGACGGTGGAGACCACCGGCACAATGCTGATGGGCAGCGAGATCGGCGCGGCCCTCACCGCGCTGGAGCCGCTCGGCGTCGACGCGATCGGGCTGAACTGCGCGACCGGCCCCGCCGAGATGAGCGAGCACCTGCGCCACCTGTCCCAGCACTCCACCGTCCCGGTGGTCTGCATGCCCAACGCGGGCCTGCCCGTGCTCACCGCCGACGGCGCGCACTACCCGCTCACCCCGGCGGAGCTGGCGACCGCGCACGAGCAGTTCGTCCGCGAGTTCGGCCTGGGCCTCGTCGGCGGCTGCTGCGGCACCACCCCCGAGCACCTGGCCGCCGTCGTGCAGCGCCTCCGCCCGGAGGGCAAGGCGCCGGTGGCCGCGCGGGAGCGGCAGCCGCTCATCGAGCCGGGCGTCGCGAGCCTCTACCAGCACGTGCCCTTCCATCAGGACGCTTCGTATCTCGCGATCGGCGAGCGCACCAACGCCAACGGGTCGAAGGCCTTCCGCGAGGCGATGCTCGAGGGGCGCTGGGACGACTGCGTGGAGATCGCCCGCAACCAGATCCGCGTCGGCGCGCACCTCCTCGACGTGTGCGTGGACTACGTGGGCCGTGACGGCGTCGCCGACATCCGCGAGGTGGTGTCCCGCTTCGCCAGCGCCTCCACCCTGCCGCTCGTGATCGACTCCACCGAGCCTGCGGTCATCCAGGGCGGGCTGGAGCTCATCGGCGGACGTCCCGTGGTCAACTCCGTCAACTACGAGGACGGCGAGGGCCCGGCCAGCCGTTTCGGGCGCATCATGCCGCTGGTGAAGGAGCACGGCACCGCGGTGATCGCCCTCACGATCGATGAGCAGGGCCAGGCGCGCACCGCCGACGACAAGATGCGCATCGCCTCCCGTCTCGTCGACGCCCTGGTGGGCGAATGGGGCATGCGGGTGACCGACATCGTCGTGGACTGCCTCACCTTCCCCATCGCCACGGGCCAGGAGGAGACCCGGCGCGATGCGATCGAGACGATCGAGGCGATCCGCCGGCTCACCCAGAAGTACCCTGGCATCCACACCACCCTCGGCGTCTCCAACGTCTCCTTCGGCCTCAACCCCGCCGCGCGCATGGTGCTGAACTCGGTGTTCCTGCACGAGGCCGTGCAGGCCGGGCTCGACTCCGGCATCATCGACGCGGCGAAGATCGTCCCCCTTGCGCAGGTGCCGGAGGAGCAGCGCAAGGTCGCCCTCGACCTCGTCTGGGATCGCCGCGAGCACGACGCGGAGGGGAACGTCACCTATGACCCGCTCGCCACGATGCTCGGGCTCTTCGAGGGCGTCGACACCCAGGCGCTGCGCGATCAGCGCGCCGCCGAGCTCGCCGCCCTGCCCGTCGCCGAGCGCCTGGAGCGCCGGATCATCGACGGCGAGGCGAAGGGGCTGGAGGCCGACCTCGACCTCGCGCGCGCCGAAGGCATCACCCCGCTCCAGATCATCAACGATCACCTGCTGGAGGGCATGAAGGTCGTCGGCGAGCGCTTCGGCTCCGGCCAGATGCAGCTGCCGTTCGTCCTGCAGTCGGCGGAGGTCATGAAGACCGCCGTCGCCCTGCTGGAGCCCCACATGGAGCGCACCGAGGCGGCCGGCAAGGGGCGGATCGTGCTCGCCACCGTCCGCGGCGACGTGCACGACATCGGCAAGAACCTCGTCGACATCATCCTCACCAAC
>JBEBWQ010000171.1:0-5308 GCA_040392075.1 Microbacterium sp. | reverse complement strand
GTCGCGACGCCCGTGCTCGGTCCGGTCCCGGCGGTGCCGCTCACTCTCACCCTCGCTCTGGTGTGGGGGCTGGGATGGATCATCGCCGGCGGGATCGTCGCCACCCGGGCAGCCCGGGCCACGCGGTCCGAGGGCGACGTCGCGAAGGCGACCCGCTGACCCGGACCACGGACCCGGGCCGCCGAGACGCGGCGTCATGAAGCGGGAGAGGGCGGGGCGTCCGCGGCGCCGTTTCCGAGGCGGGCCTTCCCCTCAGGCGTCATCCGTTCCCGCTGCGGGACGAAGAAGCCGCTGCACCTCGTCATCGGTGGTCTGCTCGAACGACTCGTAGGCCCGGCCGACGGCCCAGAACGGTTCCGGCGTCCACGCGCACACCAGCTCGTCCACCAGCGCACGGATCTTCTCGGACGCCTCGCGCGAGCCCACGGGCACGGCGGCGACCAGCCGGGCCGGGCGCTCCTGCTTCACGACGGAGATCGCCGCACGCATCGTCGCCCCGGTGGCCAGGCCGTCGTCGACGAGGATGACGGTGCGGCCGGCGACCGTGACCGGTGGCCGGTCTCCCCGGTACGCGCGCTGACGCCGGTCCAGCTCTTCGCGCTCCCGGGCTGCGACCTTCTCGAAGACATCCCCGTTCCACGTCTGCCGGCTGATCTGCTCGATGGCGTACTCGTTCCGGGCGGTCTCGATCCGGCCGGCGAGCGCGGCGATCGCACCCATGGCGAACTCGGGGTGCTGCGGCATCCCGATCTTCCGCACGATGACCACGTCGAGCGGTGCGTCCAGCCTCCGGGCGACCTCCGCCGCCACGGGCACGCCTCCGCGGGGCAGCCCGAGGACGAGCACGCCGGGAAGGCCCCGATAGGCCGTCAGCCGCTCGGCGACCGCTCGGCCCGCCTCCTGGCGATCCCGGTAGGGTCCCCTGCTCCTGCGCGTGCTCATCCGCGATCGGCCCCCTCGGTCCGGGGTGGGACGATGACGTGCGCACGCGGGGTGCGCGGGGGAGCGGTTGCCGGAAGCGCGCGCCCGGTGTGGCCGACGGTGAAGTTCCGGTCGTCAGCGGTGCCGCAGGTGTCGCAGATCACCATGATGTGCCTGTCCTGAACCGACTGGGGCGGGCATCGGCATCGTCGCCGGGATGCCGCCGGAGCCTTATCCCGATGCTACTCCGCTCAGGGGTGGCGGGCTCCGGAGCGGAGACCTCCGGAGGGAGTGCGGGGACGAGGCCCGTCCGTGCGCTCGTCGCGCAGAAGGATCGCGGACAGCGGCCGCGGATCGCCGGTCCGGCCGCGCGCATCCGTCGGGATCTCCCGCGCGGGGGCCGATTCAGCGCGGCTTGTGGCCCGCCCGGGCGAGGGCGTCGGCGGCCCGGACGAGCGCGAGGTGCGAGAACGCCTGCGGGGTGTTTCCCGCCTGGCGTCCGCCGCGGGTGTCGTATTCCTCGGAGAGCAGTCCGACGTCGTTCGCCAGCGCGCAGAGCCGGTCCATCAGGGCGCGGGCCTCGTCGAGCCGGCCGGTGCCGGCGTACTGCTCGACGAGCCAGAAGGAGCAGGCGAGGAACGGGCACTCGGATCCGGGGAGGCCGTCGATGTCCGTGGAGGTGCGGTAGCGGCGCAGCAGGCCGTCCTGCAGCAGGTCGCGCTCGATCCGGGCGACGGTGGCGAGCATGCGGGGATCGTCGGGGGCGCAGTATCCGACCTGGGGGAGCAGGAGGAGCGAGGCGTCGACCTCGGCGGTGCCGTAGTGCTGGGTGAAGCGCCCGTCGGTCACCCCGTGCGTGTCGATCTCGCATCTCATGCGGTCGCGGAGCTCGCGCCAGGCGTCGGCGGGGCCGTCGAGACCGTGCTCCTCCACGGCGCGCACGGCGCGGTCGAAGGCCGCCCAGATCATCACGCGCGAGTGGGTGAACAGGCGCGGGTCGCCGCGGATCTCCCACAGCCCCTGGTCGGCACGGTCGAGCTGATCGGCGGCGTATCCGATGAGCTGCTGCTCCAGGGGCCAGGAGAACTCGGACTCGGTGAGCCCGGCGCTCCGGGCGGCGGAGAGGGTGATGAGCACTTCACCGACGACGTCGGCCTGGTACTGCAGCGCGGCGCCGTTCCCGATCCGCACGGGCGTGGATCCCTCGTACCCCGGCAGGCTGTCGAGCTCTCGCTCCAGGAGGTCGCGTTCGCCGGCGAGACCGTACATGATCTGGAGGTCGGCGGGGTCCCCGGCGACCGCGCGGAGCAGCCATTCGCGCCAGTGGTCGGCGAGGAGGGTGAACCCGTGGTCGAGCAGCGCCTCCAGGGTGAGGGCGGCGTCCCGGAGCCACACGTAGCGGTAGTCCCAGTTGCGTTCCCCGCCGAAGTGCTCGGGCAGCGAGGTCGTCGCCGCCGCCGCGATGCCGCCGGTCTCGTGGTTCGTGAGGGCGCGGAGGACGAGCAGCGATCGCACCACCAGGTCGCGGTAGGGGCTCTCGTGCTCGATCCGGTCGCCCCAGTCCTGCCACCAGTCCCGGGTCTCGCGGAGCGCTCGCGTCACGTCGATCGGGGCGGGGACGGGCAGGTGGGAGGGGAACCAGGTCATCGTCAGGTCGATGCTCTGCCCCGCCTGGACGGCGACCGTGCCGTGGTGCGCGTGATCGGCGGAGACGAGCCTCCCGCCGCGGAGGACGACGGCGTCGGGTCCCGCCATCGCGACCAGCTCGGGGACGGCCTCGGTGCCGGTCTGGCGGATCCAGGGCACGGCGCGGGAGTAGTCGAAGCGGAGGCGGAGGTCGCTGTCGAGCTCGACGCGTCCGTGCACGCCCACGACGCGCCGCACGAGATCGATGCGGGTGATGTCCACGTGCGGCTCGGGGCCGATCGGCATGAAGTCGTGGACCTCGACGACGCCGTCACCGGTCTCCCAGCGGGTGATGAGCACGAACGTGTCGTCGTCGTAGCGCCGGCTGCTCGTCGCGTGCTCGTCGACGGGGCGGAGGCTCCAGCATCCGTTGTCCCGGGTGCCCAGCAGCGCCGCGAACACCGAGGCGGAGTCGAGCCGGGGCAGGCACAGCCAGTCGATGCTGCCGGCGCGCGACACCAGCGCGGCCGTGCGGCAGTTGCTCAGCAGCGCATAGTCCTCGATGGGAACGGACATCTTCTCCGCCCTGTCCCTCTACACCCTGCCGAGGAGCGCGGGAGGGCGGGGCCCGCGTCGCATCCGCGGGGAATGCCCGGTCGTGGAGAACGGCTCACTCATCGACGAGCCGCGGGCCGTCGCCCCGGTGCGCGGCGATGCGGTTGGTCCTGTCGCCGATGATCCCGGCCTGCGGATCGCCCGGGGACGCCCGAGGAGTGCGCGGCGGCCAGGGCACGATCATCGACGTGGTGCGCCGATACTCCGCGTAGGCGGGGTACTTGGCCGCCGAGATCGACTCGGTGAAGATCGTCGATCCGATGAACAGGGCCGTCAGCAGAACCGCGCCGATCACCGACGCGTTCAGGGCGCCGCCCCAGAAGCCCGCACCGGACGTCACGGCCGCGGTCGCCCCGAGGAGGTAGAGGACCCACCACTGCGCCTGCTCGAAGAAGAAGTTGGGATGGCGACTGTAGCGGAACAGCCCCGTGGTGGCGAAGCCGGGTGCGAGGGTCCCGCCTGCCCGCTTCTTCTCCCGGTGGAAGGCCCACTGCTGCTGGTCCGCGATCGTCTCACCGGCGAGCAGGGCGAGGAACAGCGCCGCCCAGGCCGCGTCCCATCCGGTGAGGGGCGACGGATTCTGCAGCGCGACCTGCGCCGGCAAGGTGATGAGCACCAGGAGCGTCATCTGGAATCCGATGATGAACAGCAGATTGAAGACCTGGAACTGCCAGGGCCGCATCCGGCCGCGCAGGATCGCCCAGCGGTAGTCCTCCATGCCGGTGTAGCCGCCCTTGCGGGCGAAGTTGAGGGTGAGCCGCGCTCCCCACAGGGTCACGAGCACGGCCATGAGGACGAGCCGCGCGGAGTCGACGCCGGTCGTGAGGGCCGTGCCCGCGAAGATCCAGACGTAGACCACCGGCACGAGGGACCAGGCACGGTCCACCCACGAGGTGTCCCGCGTGAGCAGCGACAGCACCCAGCAGACGGCGCTCGCCGCGGCCGCGACGATCCAGACGATCAGCAGCGCATCCATGCCGTCATGCTACGGCGCCGTCGCGGTGCCGGCCACCGCTGGCGGGCACGGCGGACCGGCGCGGGCGCTCCGGAGGAGATCGTCCGTCGGGGTGCTCCGTGCCGCGTCGTGCCCTTCTCCCCGCGATGGGAGCGCTCCCGATCCCTGCGCAGGTGCGCCCCGACCTCCTCGAAGGGGGTCCTCCCTTCGAGACGGATCTGTGACGTTCGAGCCGGTGGGCGCGTCTTAGGGGTGTCGCCGGTCCTTTCCGGCGGTCCGCACCGCGTGGTGCGGGGAGCGAGAAGGAGTTCATCATGGCGAACGTGTCGAACGCGGTGCCGCAGCTCAAGGCCCAGCCGAACCTCCCCGGGGCGCCGGGTCTCAGCGGAAAGACGACGATCGATGACGGCGTGGTCGCGAAGATCGCGGGAATCGCCGCTCGTGAGGTGACGGGCGTCTATGCGCTCGGCGGCGGGGCTGCCCGGATGGTGGGCGCGATCCGCGATGCGCTGAACGCGACGGACCTGTCGCAGGGCATCGGCGTGGAGGTCGGGGAGAAGCAGGTCGCCGTCGATGTGACGATCGTCGCCGAGTACCCGGTCGCCCTGCAGGACGTCGCGGACGAGGTCCGCGCGTCGATCTACCGGGCGATGCAGGATCTCGTCGGCATGGAGGTCGCGGAGGTGAACGTCACCATCAATGACGTGCACATCCCCGCCGAGGATGACGACGAGCAGGCGCAGCCGGAGCAGCAGCAGGTCGGGGAGGCGCGAGTCCGATGAGCACCGCGACCGTCGGCGCCGCTGCGGGGGCCGTGCTCGCGGTGACGTGGGTCGTCCTCGGGTTCTGGCCGTTCGTCCTCGTGGCCGTCGCGATGCTCGTCGGCGCCGTCGTCGGCCGCGTGGTCGACGGACGGCTGGACCTGCGGGCGCTGGCGGACGTGTTCCGCGGGCGCCGTTCCTCATCATGATCGCCGAGAATCGCGCCCGGACCGACGAGCCCCCGCTCGCCGGGCGGACCGCCGTGACCGGCAAGGCGCTGCACCATCTGGCCGTCGGGGTGCTGCGCGACGCCGCCCGGGTCCCGGTCGGCGACGTCTCGGTGGCGCTCTCGGACGAGGCCGGGATGGTGAAGGCGGCGGTCGTCCTTCCGGTCGCCCTCGAGCAGGCCCGGGGCGAATCGCTCGTCGAC
>JBEBWQ010000170.1:0-5309 GCA_040392075.1 Microbacterium sp. | reverse complement strand
GCGACCGCCGAGATCGTCCTCCGATGCCCGGCGGCGCTCATCGAACAGCGTCTGGATCCGCTCGAAGCGCTCCGTGCCGAACAGGCGCCGCAGCAGCGCCTGCCGCTCCTTGCTCTCCGCGAGGAGGAAACGGGCGAACCGGTTCTGGGCGAGCAGGATCACCTGCAGGAACTGCTGCTGGGTGAGCTGCAGGATGCCGTCGAGCGCATGGCCAACGTCCACCGGGCGTGCGGCGAGCCCTGTCCAGTCTGCGCCGTTCCACTCCTCGAGGCTGGCCGTGGCGGGCTGCTTCGTGGTCCCGCTCCCCCGCTGCTTCGGCCGCTCGTACTCCGGCGAGCGCACGACCCGGTACCGGCCCGCCGCGGTGCTGAACTCCACCACCACCTCGGTGCCCTCGTTCGGCAGGCTGTGGTCGCTGCGCAGACGCTTCTCGCCGCTGTCGTACCGGGGCACGCCGCCGTAGAGCGCGAAGCAGATCGCGTCGAGGATGCTCGACTTGCCCGCCCCCGTCCGGCCGGCGATGAGGAAGATGCCGTCGTCGGCGAAGGCGTCGAAGTCCACCGCCTGCCGGGTGCGGAACGGCCCGAACCCTTCGACCTCCAGCCGATGAAGCCTCATGCCGCCCCCTCCGCACGGCGCTGCTCGGCGAGCACGTCATGAAGGAGGACGCGCTCCTCGTCCGTCGCCCCCGCCCCGGCGCGCACGTGCACGAGGAACGCCTCGACGCGCTCATCGTCCCCGATCGCGCTCCTCAGCCTCTCGCGATAGCTGCGTCCGTCGGGTGCGCTCCCGCCCTCGGGATGGTGCTGCACGAGCGCGCAGAACGGGTACCGCTCGCGCAGTCGTCGCATCGGCTCGCTCTGCGGGACCGGATCGGTGTAGACCGCGCACACCCAGTCATCGGCGTGAGCCCCCGCCTGCTCAGCGCCGAGGAGATCCTCGAGCCGGCCGGTGATCGTCACCAGGGGGCGCGGCACCGGGAGCGGCAGCCACTCGACGGCACGCACCCCCTCGACGCCGAGGTCGACGAGCCAGGAGCCGCGGGGACGATCCTGCTCACCGAAGCTGTAGTGCAGGGGCGCCCCCGAGTACCGCACGCGTCCGCTCAGCTCCTGCCTGCCGTGGATGTGCCCCAGGGCGACATAGTCCGGGCCGTCGAACACGCTCAGCGGCACCACGTCGAGCCCGCCCTGCCGTACCTCCCGTTCGAGGTGCGGGGTCGCCTCGACACCGGCGGCGAAGCAGTGCGCGATCGCCACCGAACGGCCGGGGTGCGCGGCCATGCCGGCCCGCACGATGTCCATCGCCGCGGTGATCGCCAGTGCCTGGGTCCGTAGCGGACGCGCGGCAACCTCCCGCGCGTCCTCATCGGAATCATTCGCGGAGGAGCCATCCCCCGGGGAACCGGACCCGCCGAGCACGTGCCGCACGAGAGAGGGCTCCAAGAAGGGGATGCCGAAGAACCGCACCGGGCCGTGCTCGTCCTCCACCGTGACGGGATCGCCGATGCTCCGCGGATCGGTGAGCACGTGGATGCCCGGGCGCAGCAGCCGCGCCTGGAAGCCGAGACGGGCCGCCGAGTCGTGGTTGCCGCTCGTGGCGATCACCCGCGCTCCCGCGTCCTGCAGCGCGAGAAGGGTGTCGGTCAGAAGGGTGAAGGCCGGTGCCGCCGGCGTCGCCGAGTCGAAGACGTCACCCGCGACCACCACGACGTCCACCGCATGCGTGCGCACCTGCTCGACGAGCGCCTCGAGCACCTCGGCCAGCGCCTCCAGCGTGGAGTGCCCATGGAAGGCGCGACCGATGTGCCAGTCGGAGGTGTGCAGGATGCGCATAGGACCAGGCTAGGCACGAGCACCGACATTCGCGGACAGCGCCGATCGTCCTGCCGACAGCGGTGAGCGCGCGAGGCGGTGAAAGCGGAAGGGCCGCGAAGAGGCGCTGCTCAGCGCTCGCGCAGCAGGTCCGCCTGATCGGGGTGCGCCTCGAACCAGTCGGCCACGTACCAGCACACCGCGTCGACCCTGCGGTCCCCGCGCGCGCGGATGTCCGCGACGGCACCCTCGGTCAGCCGGGCGGCGACGCCCTGCCCGCGGAACGTCGGCACCGTGAAGGCGCGCACCAGGGCGATGGTGCGTCCGTCGTCGCGGTAGTCGAGGACGCCACGCAGCACGCCGTCCTTGGTCATGGCGTACCGGGACGCGTCCCGCTCGTCGGTCAGGGTGTATCCCTCGTCATCGGTGAACGGCTCCATTCCCCCAGCCTACGTTCCTCCCCACCCGCGAGGGCCGCTCCGCATCCTCAGCCGTGGCGTTCTGTGTCCTTCTGTTTCCTGCGTCCGTTGCCCCCTTCCACGCGGGGAAATCCGCTGTTCTGCGGCCGTGCACGGCCTCTCGCGTGCTTCCCCGTTTGACACGAAGCGAAACGATCGGACATAATCGCCCCCATGACCACCAACGCACGCCCTGTGTCCGCCCGGAAGGCGAACGGGACTGCCGGCCTGATGATGGCCGGCCGCGTTGGCGCGTGTTGCCGAATGTGTCGCTGATGCTCCGCCATCCTCGTCCGGCTCCCGCTTCCGCGGTCTGCGAGCGATGAGCCCCCAGCCTCCCTCTGTGAGCGCACACACCGACCCGCCGGGTCGATCCCGCAACACCTCCCCGCCCGACTCCTCGGCCTCCGAGTCCTCCTCACCGGATTCGACGCAGGCCGCCGGGCCTCCCTCTGAGGACACCATCATCATGTCGAACACCGCCGCTCTTCTCGACCGCCCGCTCGCCCCCGTCACCGCCTTCCGGCCGACCGCCGACCCGCGCCCGGTCATCGCACCGCCCCTCTCCGAGCGTCCCGCCGGCGCACCGACGCCGTTCAGCGCGATCACTCCCGTCCACGCCGTCGCCCCCAAGGTGCCGGTGGCCCCCGCCGCCGAGCTGCCCGCGCCGCGCACGCCCCGCGGCTTCGCCCTGTACGTCGGCCTCGACGAGGCGAAGGCCGCCGCCGCAGGCGTGAGCCTGCCCGCACTGGTCGACGCCCTGCGTCGCACCCTGGCCGATCTCGTCCCCGGCGCCGAGACGCACGCGACCGTCGCACTCGCCCCTCAGGACGCGGGCGGCCGCGACCTCGACGTCGTGCGGCTCGCGCTGCAGGAGCCCGGCGCGGTGGCACGCGCGAAGAACGAGGCCGACGCCCAGCGCGAGGCCGAGAACGGCGTCGTCGTCGACATCTCCCGCAAGCGGGTGCTCATCGACGGCGATGCGATCGCCCTCACCTACAAGGAGTTCGAGCTGCTGCAGTACCTCGTGCTGCGCGAGGGCCGCACGATCGAGCGCACCGAGCTCGTCTCGGCGCTGTGGCAGGCCAACGACACAGACGCGCCCGGCGAGCGCACGATCGACGTGCACGTGCGACGGCTGCGCGCCAAGCTCGCCCGCTACGAGGACGTGGTCCGCACGGTCCGCGGCGTGGGCTACCGCTTCGACCGGCACGCCGACGTCGTCATCCGCTACGGCCACGGCACGCCCTCCCCCGACCGGTTCTGAGGCGCCGCGTCCCCTCTCGCGTGAGAGCTGCGCGCCCGAGAACAGGCTCCTCTCCTGAGAACAGGAAGAAACCTCGGAGATCGTCCTGTTCCGGGGAGAGTGCCCTGATTCCAGAAGGAGGCGGGAGATCCGATGTCGGATATGCCGCGTACGGTGAAGGCATGCGTACCGACGTGCGAACCCGCGGGCCCTGGGGAGCCGGTGGTCGTGCGGCGCACGAGCAGAGGGATGTCCACGCAGGCCCGCCGATCGAGACCGTCTACCGGCCGCGCGCGCCGTTCGACCTCGCCGCGACGGTCGGCGTGCTCGCTCGCGGTCCGCACGACCCCACCCTGACGGTCGACGGGCCGGTGCACTGGGTGGCGCGCCGCACCTCTCGCGGTGCCGCGACGCTCGCGCTGCGGACGGTCTCCGGAGAGGTGCGGGCCACCGCCTGGGGACCGGGTGCGGAGGAGGCGGTCTCCGCGGTACCGGCGCTGTGCGGCGCCGACGACGACCTCGACGGATTCGACGCCCAGGGGCACCCCCTCCTCGCCGACGCCGTCCGGCGCAACCCCGGCCTGCGGCTTCCGCGCACCGGCCAGGTGTTCGAGGCGCTCGCCGGCGCGGTGCTCGAGCAGAAGATCACCTCGCTCCAGGCGTACCGCTCCTGGCGCAGGCTCGTCACCCGGTACGGCGATCGCGCCCCCGGCCCCACGCCGCGACCGATGTCCGCCGCGCCGGACGCCGAGGGGTGGCGGCGGATCCCCTCCTGGGCGTGGCACCGTGCCGGCGTCGAGCCGCCGCAGTCCCGTGCGATCGCGCAGGCCGCCACCCGCGGCGAGCGGATCGCGCAGGCCGTCCTCCGTGCGGAGAACGGGAACGAGCGGGATCGCGTGCTCACCTCGCTCCCCGGCATCGGCCCCTGGACCGCGGCCGAGACCCGCATCCGCGCCCTCGGCGATCCGGACGCCGTCAGCGTGGGCGACTATCACCTCCCCCACATCGTCGGCTACGCGCTCATCGGACGTCGGGTCGAAGACCCCGAGATGCTCCAGCTCCTGGCACCCTGGGCGGGACACCGGCAGCGGGTGATCCGGCTGATCGTCGCCAGCGGCGTGCGCGAGCCCCGCCGTGGCCCCCGGCTCGCTCCGGAGGACCACCGCGACCGGTGACCACGCCGTCTACAGCACCACTGCCGCCCATCGGGCCGGCCAGCACCTCGCCGCCCACCGGTCGGCGGCGGCTTCGTCGCAGGCTGCACAACGTCGGGCCTTCCACCCCGATAGACCGCCAGGACCGCGCCGACACACCGCGTCTGCCCCGAGGGCTCCGGAGTTGTGCCGGAGCGCGGGTCCACGCACCCCGCGAGGTTCTCGCCACGTCAATTCACAGACGAGGCGACCCCTTCTCGTCGTCACGGCCCGCACAGCTTCGGCCCCTCACCCCGACAGACCGCCAGGACCGCACCGGAACACCACGCCTGCTCCGAAGACTCCGGAGTTGTGTCGGAGCCCGCGGACACGCGGATCGCTACGGCTCCACGGGCGCGGACTCCACGACGACCTGTTCCACGATCACCGTCTCCACCACCCGGTGATAGGCCGCGAACTTGCCGGTCGGGCCGTCCACCACGGTGACGGGGGTCCGGAAGACGCGCGTCAGCACGTCGTCGCGGATGATCTCCTCCGGCGTGCCGTGCATCGCGATCTTCCCGTCCTCCATCGCCACGATGTAGTCGCTGTAGGCGGCGGCGAAGTTGATGTCGTGCAGCACGATGACGATGGTGCG
>JBEBWQ010000169.1:0-5333 GCA_040392075.1 Microbacterium sp. | reverse complement strand
ACGGAGGTCGTCGGCCGCACCCTGGCCCTCGCCGGAGCCGTGCGCACACCGCTGGACAAGCTCACCGCCGACAGGGGCCTGGCCGAATGGTCGAGCACCCGCGTCTCCGTGCGCTCGGACCGGCCCTGGAACCCGGAGGGCGTCCGGCTCGCGCCGGTCTACACCGCGAGCGTGGACTTCACGGCGGTCTTCACCGATGTCGAGGCGCTCTCGACCTGGCTCACCGGTGTCGCCGACGCCGAGGGCGTGGAGGTCGGGAGCACCCGCTGGTCACTGACGCCCGAGACCCGGGCGCGGGTGGAGCGCGAGGTCGCGACCGCTGCCGTGCAGGTCGCGGTGACCCGGGCGACGGCCTACGCCGAGGCGCTGGGGCTGGGCGCGGTGGTGCCGGTCGAGATCGCCGACACCGGGCTGCTCGTCCGTCACGGCGCGACCGGCGGCGGAATGCCGATGGCGCGCATGGCGATGGCCGACGCGGGACCCGCGAGCGGCGTCGTCCTCGAACCGGAGGACATCACCGTCTCCGCCGTCGTGGAGGCCCGCTTCCGCGCGTCCTGAGCCGTCCGCGCCTCCCCGCGACCTGCCGGACGAGGACATCTGCGGGACGGAGGATCGGAACCCCGATGGGGCGGTCCTCGTCCCGGCGGATGTCCTCACCCGGGGCGGACGGGCCGGTCAGCCCGTGGGGCCGGAGGACGGTCCGGGCAGACGGGAGGGGTGGTCAGGCCGCCACCGCGAACGGGGCCAGCTCCGCCCCCAGCCGCTCAGAGACGTGGGCGTGCACGAGAGTGCCCTCGGCCCGATGCTCGGAGGAGAGCAGCATCCCCGTCTCGTGGATCGCGGCGACGAGATCGCCCCGGTCGTAGGGCACTAGGGCGTGCACCTCGACGGCAGGCCGGGGCAGCGCGTCTTCGATGGCCTGCCTCAGCTCGGCGATCCCCTCCCCGGTGCGGGAGGAGACGAAGTGCGCCGTCGGCTCCAGGCCGCGGAGCACGAGGCGCTCATCGTCGTCGATCAGATCGGCCTTGTTCACCACGACGATCTCGGGCAGATGCCGGGCGCCGACATCCCCCATCACATCGCGCACCGTCTGCAGCTGCGCGGCGGGATCGGGGTGCGAGCCGTCGACCACGTGCAGCACGACGTCCGCGTCCCCCACCTCCTCGAGCGTGGAGCGGAAGGCCTCCACCAGCTGGTGCGGCAGGTTGCGCACGAAGCCGACGGTGTCGGTCAGCGTGTAGACACGACCGTCGGAGGTCTCCGCCCGGCGGACCGTCGCGTCCAGCGTGGCGAACAGGGCGTTCTCCACCAGCACGCCGGCATTGGTCAGCGCGTTCAGCAGACTGGACTTGCCCGCGTTGGTGTACCCGGCGATCGCGACCGAGGGGATGGCGTTGCGCTTGCGCTCGGACCGCTTGGCCTCGCGTGCCGGCGCGAAATCCCGCAGCTGACGGCGCAGCTGGGCCATGCGCGTGCGGATGCGCCGACGGTCCAGCTCGATCTTCGTCTCACCCGGACCGCGCGAGCCCATGCCCGCGCCGCCCGCGCCGACCTGGCCGCCGGCCTGCCGGCTCATCGACTCGCCCCACCCGCGCAGACGCGGAAGCAGGTACTCCAGCTGGGCCAGCTCCACCTGGGCCTTGCCCTCACGGCTCTTGGCGTGCTGGCTGAAGATGTCGAGGATCACCGTGGTGCGGTCGATCACCTTGACCTTGACGACGTCCTCCAGGGCACGCCGCTGGCTGGGGGCGAGCTCCGTGTCGGCGATCACCGTGTCGGCGCCGAGCGCCTGCACCAGGTCGCGCAGCTCGTCCGCCTTGCCGCGACCGAGATACGTGGCCGGATCCGGATGCGGACGGCGCTGCAGCACCCCGTCGAGCACCTCTGCGCCCGCCGTCTCGGCGAGGGCAGCAAGCTCGTGCAGCGAGTTCTCCGCATCGACCTGCGCCCCCTGCGGGTACACGCCGACGAGGATCACGCGCTCGAGCCTCAGCTGCCGGTACTCGACCTCGGTGACGTCCTCGAGCTCGGTGGAGAGTCCCGCCACGCGGCGCAGCGCGTGCCGGTCCTCCAGGTCCCACTGCCCGCCGTCGGCGTCGGTGTGCCCGGCGGTCACCGAGTCCTGCAACGCCTGGGCCGCGCCGAGGGCGCGATCCTCCGCTCCGAAGACGCGGGCGGCGGTGCGCCGCTCCCCCGCGGCCAGCACGCGATCCAGCGGGTCCTGCTCGTTGCTCGTATCCGTCATCCGGTCCTATTCCTGTATCCCTCGAAAACGCCTTCAACATTAGTGCGCGGTTCCGGTACTCTTCGTAGCTATGGGGTCCGATCACTATTTCAGCCAGGACCCGGCAAGTCCAGAGAACCTCCGCACCATACCGGTGCATCTCGCTGGCCGCGATCTGCGGCTGACGACGGCGGGCGGGGTGTTCAGCCCCGATCGCCTGGATGCCGGAACCTCTGTTCTCCTCCAGCACACGCCACCCGCGCCGCCCGGTGGCGACTTCCTCGACCTCGGCTGCGGATGGGGGCCCATCACCGTGGCCCTCGCCCTGTCCTCGCCGCATGCAACGGTGTGGGCCGTGGATGTGAACGAACGCGCCCTGGACCTCGTACGACGCAACGCGGAGAACCTGGGCCTGCCCAACGTCAACGCGGTCACCCCCGAGAATGTTCCCGCCGACGTGACCTTCCGCACGATCCGCTCCAATCCCCCGATCCGCGTGGGGAAAGGCGTGCTGCACGAGATGCTCGAGGCCTGGATCCCGCGTCTCGACGAGCGCAGCGACGGATGGTTCGTCGTACAGCGCAATCTGGGCGCCGACTCCCTGCAGCGCTGGCTGGCGGCCACGTTCTCCCCCGGATACAGCGTGCACCGCGCCGCCACCGGACGCGGCTACCGGGTCCTGAAGGTCCGCCGCCACGGCACGCCGCCGACGGCGCCGGTCGACATCGTCTGAGGCGCCCGCCTCCCCCAGGCGGCGCGGGCGGGCGGGCCTACGCCAGCGCGATCTCGCCGGTGAAGACGATCTGCGCGGGACCGGAGAGCGCGACGTGCTCGCCGTCCTCGGCCGCGAACATGCGGACTCCCAGCACCCCGCCGGGAACATGGACGCGCCAGTGGTCCGGGGCGCGATCGCCTGCCCAGTAGCGCACCGCCAGCGCCGTCGCGGCGACACCGGTGCCGCAGCTGAGCGTCTCTCCGCTGCCACGCTCATAGACCCGCATGGACACCTGGCCGATGCCGTCGCGCACCAGCGGCTCGCCCGGCACGACGAACTCCACGTTCGCCCCGGCGGGCGGCGCAGGGTCGAGCTCCGGCGGACGGGACAGATCGAGCGTGGCGAGCTCCTCCTCCGACGCGAGAGCGACGACCACGTGCGGGTTGCCGACGTCGATCCCGAGACCGGGGCGCGGAACGGCGAGACCCCTGGCCCGAGCCAGCGGGTCGTCGCCGGAGAGGCGCCACCGTCCGAGATCGACCTGGTAGCCGTTCTCGCTGCGCATCACATCGCGGACGCCCGCCCGGGTGCCGATCGGCAGGGTCGCCCCGGGCTCCAGCTGCGCCAGGCCCATCCCCAGAAGGTAGTGCGCGAACACCCGGACGCCGTTTCCGCACATCTCGGCGAGCGTGCCGTCCGCGTTCCGGTAGTCCATGAACCACTCCGCCGCGGGCT
Source organism: Microbacterium sp. (assembly GCA_040392075.1). Lineage (GTDB taxonomy): Bacteria > Actinomycetota > Actinomycetes > Actinomycetales > Microbacteriaceae > Microbacterium. The sequence goes on along the minus strand of JBEBWQ010000169.1, from coordinate 1,659 downwards.
CCTCCGCGAGGGCCGCCGCCCCCTCGGGGATCGCAGAGGAGCGCACCACGCGCAGCACCCCGTCCGCCCCGATGCCGAAGTGGCGGTCGCACAGCGCCGCGACCTGGTCCGGGCTGAGCTCGAACAGGCCGTCGGGGTCGGCGATGATGACGAAATCGTTTCCGGTTCCGTGTCCTTTGGCGAATGCGACCATGCGGACCAGTCTATTGAGCCCTGCGGCCTACTGACGCCCGAGCACCCGGTACCGACCGCAGAGGAAATCCCGGTTGCGGGCGACGTCGATCAGCTCCAGCTCGAGCTGACGCGGGAGGACCGGTGCGCCTTCGCCGAGGGTGACCGGCGCGAACTGCACCCACACCTCGTCCAGCAGGCCCGCATCCGCGAACTGCCCGGCCAGGTCCCCTCCGCCGACGACCCACAGGTCCGCGGCCCCGGCCGCCTCGGTCATCGCGGCATGCACCGCACGGATGTCCCCCTGGGCGAAGCGCACGTCGGCGCCCTCGGGGACCGGCAGGGTCCGGTGCGTGAGCACCCAGGTCGGCTGGGTGTAGCTCCACTCCCCGCCGTGCCGGAGGACCCATTCGTAGGTCGAAGCGCCCATGGCGAGCGCACCGATGGAGGAGATGAATCCCGGGTACGCCATCGGCCCGGATTCGTCGATGTCCCGGGTCAGCAGCCAGTCCAGGCCGTGATCCGCCGTCGCGATGAAGCCGTCCAGGCTGCTCGCGGTGTAGTAGTGGGTGGTCATGCCTCCATGATGCGCGCGACCTCCGACATCCACACCGTCCAGCGACCTTCCCCGCTCCGCCGCAGAGAGCCCGGCCCTCTCCCTCATCCATCCGACGACCCGAGAACAGGAGAAACGCCCGAGAACAGGAGATCCGGACGAGAACCGACCTGATCTCGGGTGATCGCCGTGATCCCCGTGCGCCCTCGACCCCCGCGCAGCGCCTGACCCCGCGCGGCACCTGACCTCGGCGCGCACCTCGGCATCCGCGCAGCACGTGCACTCAGCGCAGCAGGGACGCGGCATCCGCTCCCGCGGCGTCGATCCAGCGGACCTCCGGGTAGCGCCGGAACCAGGAGACCTGACGGCGGGCGTAGCGGCGGGTCAGCGCCTGCGTCTGCGCGATCGCCTCGGACTCGGTGACCTCTCCGCGCAGCTGCGCCAGCGCCTGCGCGTAGCCGATCGCGCGGGAGGCCGTCACGCCGCGCTCGATGCCGGCCTCGCGGAGCCGGGCGGCCTCGGCGAGCATGCCGTCATGCCACATCTGCTCCACGCGTCGATCCAGCCGGGCGACCAGCTCCTCGCGCGGCGTCCGCAGGCCGACGATCCGCGCGCGCGGATGCCAGAGCACCGGCTCCTCCGGCAGCGCGGCGCCGTGCGTCGATGACCCCTGCGCGAGCACCTCCAGGGCCCGGACGACGCGCCGCCCGTTCTTCGCATCGATGCGGGCGGCGGTGCCCGGGTCTGCGGCACGGAGGCGCTCGAAGAGCACCCCGGGTCCGTGCTCCTCCAGCTCTCGCTCCAGCTCCGCGCGCAACGCCTCATCCCGCGGCGGGAAGCGGAAGTCGAAGATCACGCTCGACACGTACAGGCCCGACCCGCCGACGAGGATCGCGTCGCCGCCACGGGCGTGGATGCCGGCGATCGCCTCG
>JBEBWQ010000168.1:0-5346 GCA_040392075.1 Microbacterium sp. | reverse complement strand
CCGGTGGGCCTGTCCTGCGCGATCCTGCTGGCGCAGAAGGGCATCGACGTCCTCCTCGTCGACCGCCGCGACTTCGTCTTCCGCTTCCCGCGCGCGCACCTGCTCAACATGCGGACGATGGAGGCCTTCAGCGACATGGGCGTCGCCCGGGACATCTACGCGGCCACCCCGAAGCACGACCGCTGGCGCAAGGCCGTCTGGTACACCACCGCGACCGGCGACGGCCCCTTCGACGGCATGAAGATCGGCGAGGTGTCGGCCTGGGGTGGCGGCGACGAGGCGGAGCGCTACGCGGAGGCCGGGCCCCGCCGGCACGCGAACATGCCCCAGATCCGCCTGGACCCCCTGCTCTACGAGCACGCGCGGAAGGCGGCCCCCGGGCGCATCCGCAAGCTCCAGGAGGTCGTCGCGATCGACCAGGACGCCGACGCGGTGACCGCCACCATCCAGGACGTCGAGACGGGGGAGGTCCACCGCGTCGCGGCGAAGTACCTCATCGCCGCCGACGGCGGACGCAGCAGCGCCGACATCCTCGGTGTGGAGATGGAGGGCCGCCGGGATCTGCGCGAGGTCGTCAACTATCACGTGGAGATGGACCTCTCGGCCTGGCCGGAGGAGGACGCCCTGCTGGCGCACTTCATGCACCCCGCCGGCGGCGCCCGGCGTCGCGGCACGATCCAGGCGATCGGCCCGAAGAACTACGACCGCAACTCGGAGGAGTGGCTTGTCTCGGTGGCGGCCTGGATGGTCGAGGGGGATCCCGACGACGAGGCCGTGCTGTTCGACTCGATCCGCCGGATGCTGGGCCTTGCCGAGGACCACGAGATCACCATGATCACCACGACCCGCTGGAACTACCACGGCCTGATCGCCGACCGCTTCCGCGTGGGACGCGCCTTCCTCGCCGGCGATGCGGCGCACAAGCACCCGCCGACCGGCGGACTGGGCCTGAACGGCGGGATCCAGGACGCGCACAACCTCTGCTGGAAGATCGCCGCGGTGCTCCACGGCGAGGCGCCCGACGCGCTGCTGGACAGCTACGACGCCGAGCGGCGGCCCACCGTGGCCTGGTACACGGCGCACTCGCTGGAGAACGCGAACCGGCACCCTCCGATCGCTATCGGCCTGGGCTTCGGCGACGACGAGGCCGAGGGGTTCCGGAACCTCGAGATCTACGTCAGCGACACCCCCGAGGGCGAGGCCATGCGCCGCGAGGTGGCCGACGCGGTCGCGCACAACTCGTACGACTACAGCCAGCTGGGCGTCGAGTGCGGGTACCACTACTGGGCCGGTGCCTTCGTGCCGGACGGCACCCCGCTCCCGGCCGACGAGGGGGACCCGATCACCTTCCACTCCACCTCGCGCCCGGGGCACCACCTGCCGCACGCCTGGCTGACCACCGTCGAGGGCGCGAGCGCCGAGGCGCCGCTGTCGTCGCACGACCTCGTCGCGCCGGACGGGCTGACCCTGCTGACCTCGGAGACGGCGGCCGCACGCTGGCGCGACGCCGTCGAGGCGGTCGGCGGATCGATGCCGGTCACGGTGGCCGCCATCCCCGACGGCGAGGAGCACTGGGCCGCGGTCCGCGAGATCGGCGCCGAGGGCGCGCTCCTGGTCCGGCCCGACCGCAAGGTGTCGTGGCGCGTGACCGAGATGCCGGCGGACCCGGAGGGGGGATTGCGCGACGCTCTGGCCGTCGTGCTCCGCGGCGGCGACGCTCCGGCGGCGGACCCGGCGGAGCCGTACATGGCGCGCATCCGCGCCGCAGCGAGCATCCTGGTCCGATGAGGCGGTGACCGGGAGCGGGCGTCCTCGGGGTCGTCCGCTCCCGGTGCACGCGACCGCTCCCGGCGCGCACGGCGACGAGCGCGAGCGGGACCGCCGAGGAGAACGAAGAAGAGGGAACGATGGCACAGGGGAACAGCCCGCAGCAGGACAGCGCGCACTGGGACAGGGCCGCAGCCCAGGGCCGCATCTACTCGGGCGGGTGGCGCGCCGGCTCCGGCGGCACCTACACGGTGATCTCGCCCGGCGACGGCACGGTGGTCGGGGAGATCGGCGTGGCCGACGAGGGCGACGTCGATCGGGCCGGCCTCGCGGCCGCCGAGGCGCAGAAGAGCTGGGGCGCCACCTCCTACCGCACCCGTGCCGCGGTGCTGACGGGGGCCGCGGCCGCGCTGCGGGAGATCCGCGCCGAGGCGGAGCACGTGCTCGTGCGCGACTCCGGATCGCTCCCCCTGAAGGCCCGCTACGAGGTCGACAAGGCCATCTCCGAGCTCGAGGCCGCGGCCACCCTCGTCACGATGTCGCAGGGCGACATCCTGCCGGTGGAGGATCCGAGCACGCTGGGCCTGGCCCGCCGGATCCCGGTCGGTGTCGTCGGCGTGATCGCGCCCTGGAACGCCCCGATCACCCTCGCCATACGCTCCGTGGCGCCCGCGCTGGCGTTGGGCAACGCGGTGCTGGTCAAGCCCGACATCAAGACCGCCTTCTCCGGTGGCGCCCTGCTCGCGGAGATCTTCGAGCGGGCCGGGCTCCCGGAGGGCCTCCTGCACATCCTGCCCGGCGGGCCGGAGACCGGCGAGGCGGTGGTGCGCTCGCCGTACACGCGGGTGATCTCGTTCACCGGGTCGTCGGCGGCGGGCCGGCGCGTCGGCGAGGTGGCCGGCGGCCTGCTCAAGCGGGTGATCCTGGAGCTGGGCGGCAACAACGCCATCGTGGTGATGGCCGACGCCGACATCGAGCGCGCGGTGCGCAGCGGGGCCAGCAGCACGTTCCGCCATCAGGGCCAGGTCTGCATGGCGACCGGTCGTCATCTCGTGCACGAGAGCATCGCCGACGAGTACCTGCGCCGTCTCACCGAGGTGGCCGGCGGCATGGCGCCCGCCGACCCGCTGACCCCGGGCGCGAGGCTCGGCCCGCTCATCACCGAGGCACAGGCCGAGCGCGTGCAGGGCATCGTCGACCGGGCGGTGGCCGACGGGGCCCGTCTCATCGTCGGCGGCACCCGCGAGGGCAATCTCTACTCGCCGACCGTGCTGGCCGACGTCGGCCGGGACAACGCCGCCTTCACCCATGAGATCTTCGGCCCGGTGGCGCCGGTGACGCGCTTCTCCACGGAGGAGGAGGCGCTGGAGCTGGCCAACGCCACCGCCTACGGCCTCACCGCCGCCGTCCACACCCGCGACATCGCCCGCGGCCTCGCCTTCGCCCAGCGCCTCCGGGCGGGAATGGTCTCGATCAACGGCGAGACCATCTACGACGTCCCGCACATCCCGATGGGTGGCCTGGGCGCCTCCGGCAACGGCGCACGGCACGGCACGCAGTGGGACCTGGACCAGTTCACCGACGTGCAGTGGGTGACGGTGCCGACGGCGTGACGTCGCCCGTTCCCGCGGAGCCTCCGCGTCCGTCCTGAGGGAGATCTGCGTCCGGATCCCTCAGGATCGACGGCATCCCCCACGAGGGGCGCGGGTGCGACCGGGCGATGCGCGCGAGCCCCGCCCGTGAGACCGTCACCCCGTCCCGGAGGCCGTCGAGCGCCCTCGGCTCGGTCCGAGACCGTGCCCGACCGGCTCAGAAGACGTCGACCGATGCGGGAGGCCCCGGATCCGTGTGGATTCCGGGGCCTCCCGCGGGGCGATGCGCTCCGCTCAGTGCGCGGCGGCGGAGGGGCGGCGGATGACCTTGGTCGCCGCCATCGCCTTCAGTCCCTCGACGCCGAACTCCAGGCCGTAGCCGGACGCCTTGGTGCCGCCGAAGGGGATCTGCGGGTCGACGCCGCCGTGCTGGTTGATCCACACGGTGCCGGCCTCCAGGCGGCTCGCGAGGGCGAAGGCCTCGTCCTCGTCGGGCCCCCAGACCGAGGCGCCCAGACCCTGCTCGGTGCCGTTGGCGAAGGCGATCGCCTCCTCCACGTCGGAGTACTTCACCACCGGCAGGACGGGGCCGAACTGCTCCTGCTGCACGATGTCGGCGTCGTTCTCGATGTCGGCGACGATCGTGGGGCGGAAGAACAGCTCGCCGATCTCCGGGGCGGGCTCGCCGCCGGCGGCGATGCGGGCGCCGCGGGCCTTGGCGTCCTCGACGAGGCGCGAGACGATGCCGAACTGGTCGGGGTTCTGCACCGGGCCCAGGCGGTTGCCGGGCACGTGGCCCGGGCCCATCGGGGCGGTCTTCGCCCGCTCGGCGAGGGCGTCCACCAGCTCGTCGTAGACCGACTCGTGCACATAGGCGCGCTTGAGGGCCGCGCACACCTGGCCGGTGTTCATGAACGCGCCCCAGAACAGGCGATCGGCGATCTCGTCGACGTCGGTGCCTGGCAGGACGATGCCGGCGTCGTTGCCGCCGAGCTCCAGGGTGAGACGGGCGAGGTTGTTCGCCGAGCTCTCCACGATCCGCCGGCCGGTCGGGGTGGAGCCGGTGAAGACGATCTTGTCGACATCGGGGTGCGAGGACAGTGCGGCGCCGACCTCGCGGTCGCCGGAGACGGCGGTGAGCACGCCCGAGGGCAGGTGGCGGTTGAAGATCTCGACGAGGGCGAGGACGCTCAGCGGCGTGTACTCGCTGGGCTTGACCACCACGGTGTTGCCCATGCGCAGAGCGGGGGCGACGTGCCAGACGGCGATCATCACCGGGAAGTTCCACGGGCCGATCGATGCGACCACGCCCAGGGGCACGTAGTGCAGCTCGGCCCCGTTCGGCAGCTGCTGCGGCTCGAGCACGGTCTCGGCGGCGCCGCGGAGGTAGTGCGCGGCGCCCTTGGCCTCGCCGAGCCCGCCGGGCTTGCCCTGCTCCTGGGTGATGATGCGGCCGAGCTCCTCGGCGTTCGCGTCGATGTCGTCCGCGATGGCGTTGAGGATCCGGCGGCGCTCCGCATCCCCCAGGGCGGCCCAGCCGGGCTGCGCGGCCCGGGCGGCGGTGATCGCGGCCTCCAGGTCGGCGACGGTGTGCTGCGGGGCGTAGCCGACGACCTCGCGGGTGGCGGCGTCCAGGATGGCGCGCCCCGCCTCGGGGGCGGCCGAGACCTGGGAAAGAAGAGTGGTCATGGGGTTCCTCTCGCTCGGTGCCCGATCGGGCAGGGAGGGGGTGTGTCTGCGCCCACGGCGGGACGACCGGATGAATTGATTATAGATAATTCCCCTTTCGGTGAGGAAGGGGCAGGACCCAAGATCCGACAGGCTGTCGAGCCGGAGGGCCGGCGATTCCGCCGGGGTGTGGGGAGGCGGCGGAAAGGGCCCTCCGGAATCCCGTCGCCGTCCTCCCGTCTTCAGCGCAGCCCGAGTGCCCGCGCCACGAGGTTGCGCTGGATGTCGCCCGTGCCGCCGGCGACGACGCCCATGATGG
>JBEBWQ010000167.1:0-5351 GCA_040392075.1 Microbacterium sp. | reverse complement strand
TGACGGTCATCTCCCAGAAGCAGGGCCGGCCGTGGACGCTCGTCTCGCACAACGATCTCAGCCACCTCCCGGTCGAGCTGCGCACGGGCCTTCCCGATCCGCTCCCGGTCTGAGCCGGATATCCCGGCGGGAAGCGTGCAGTGCCCCCGGGACCCCGGTGTCACGACACCTCAGGGGTCGACGGCGACGATCGTCAGCACCATGCCCATCTGCCGGTGCCCGGAGACGGTGCAGTAGGCCTCGATGTCCTCGGTGATGACGCCGACGTCGATCGTCTCCGACTGGCCCGGGTACAGCCGTGCGGTGGCGGCGCGCCCGGGCACGGTGAGGTCGTGCAGGAGCGAGGGGTCGTCGTTGACCAGCTCGATCTGCAGACGGGTGCCTGAGGGGACCTCGATCGTGTCGGGCAGGAACCGCATGCCCACCGCCTCGACCCGCACCAGCTGAACCGGGGCGTTCTCGTCGACATCGGTCCCGCCGGGGGCGGCGCAGGAGGCGGCGAGGAGGGCGACCGTCAGGAGGCCGGCAACGGCCCGGCCGGCGCGTCTCCCTGCGCGTGCGGAGCCCTGGGGCGACCCGGGCGAGGAGGCGGGCCTCGGCGGGAGCGCTGTCCTCGCCGCGCCGCTCGCGCGACGGACGGCGATGACGATGACCGGCAGGAGGACGCAGAGCGCGAGGAGGAGGAGCATGCGGACCGTTCTAAGGATGAGCTCGGACCTCGGTCGCGAGCGGACGGATACAGGCAACGGTAGCGCGCCGCCGACCGGCGGGTGCCGAAGACGCGGTGCGGGCATGCGCCGCGGACGTGCCCCCGGGTCTGCCGGCGCCGGGGAGGGAAAGCACTCCGCGTCGGCTGCGCGGCGCCGGGAAACGGGTCGCGGCGCCGCCGCATCGTGTGCGAGCGCTCGCGGGGCCCCTCCTCCTCGCCGTCCGCGGCGGACCGATCGTGGCAGGCGCCCGCCCTAGACTGAGGGCATGACAACGCAGGTGGCCCTTGTCGGCGCGAGCGGGAAGCTCGGCCGGATCATCCACGGGGTGGTCGACGCGATGGAGGGCTTCGCGGTGACCCGCGTGCTCGGCTCCGGCAGCGATCTCGCCGAGATCGACGGCACGCGGCTCGTGATCGACGCGAGCGTGCCGCACGCCTCCGGCGACGTCGTCCGGGCCGCCGCGGCCCTCGGCATCAACGTGCTCGTCGGCACCTCCGGCTGGTCGGCCGAGCGGATCGCCGAGGTGCGTCCGGTCATCGACCGCGCCGGCACGGGCCTCGTGATCATCCCGAACTTCTCCCTCGGGTCGGCGCTGGGCACCGCCCTGGCCGCCCTGGCCGCCCCCTTCTTCCCCTCCGCAGAGATCATCGAGGCGCACCGCGACACCAAGATCGACTCGCCCAGCGGCACGGCCGTGCGCACCGCCGAGCTCGTCGCCGCATCGCGCACCGCGCCGATGCACGCGCCGTATGCGGATCAGCCCGCGCGCGGACAGCAGGTGGCGGGCGTCCCGGTGCACTCGCTGCGCCGCCCCGGGGTGATCGCCCATCAGGAGGTCTATCTCTCCGGCCCCGGGGAGTCGCTCGTCATCACCCATGACACGGTCGAGCCCGCGCTCGCCTACGCCCCAGGCATCCGGCTGGCGGTTCCCTTCGCACGGGACGCGCGCGGAGTGGTCGTGGGCCTCGAGAACATCATCGACCTCGGGATCCGCGCATGAGCCAGCGCATCGGCGTCGCAGTGATCGCGGCGTGCCTGGTGCTGTACATCGCCGCCCTCGGCTCCATGGCGGTGCTCATGCTCTCCCTGGGCGCGCCGATCCCGGTGGCGATGGGCGTCGCCGTGCTCGTCATCCTCCTGATCGGGGCCTGGGCGCTGATCCGGGAGATCCAGTTCGGCGTGCAGGCCGGCCGCCTCGGCCGCCGGGCCGAGGCGGAGGGCACCCTCCCCGAGGAGGAGGTCGAGTTCACCGCCAGCGGTCGGATCGACCGCGCCGCTGCGGCGCCGCTGCTCGCGCGCTACGAGGAGGAGGCGCGGACGGACGCGGACGACTGGCGCGCCCAGTACCGGCTCGGACTCGTGCAGGATGCGGCGGGAGCGCGCAAGGACGCCCGCGCGAGCATCCGCGCGGCGATCCGCCTGGAGCGGGCCGGGCAGGCCGAGAAGCACTGATCGCCGCTCTTCCCCGGGGATGAACGGCGATCAGCGGCGGGTGCGGGTGCTCAGGCGAGCGTCGCCTCGAGGGTGATCTCGACGCCGGCGAGGGCCTGCGAGACGGGGCAGCCCGCCTTCGCGCCCTCGGCGAACTCCGCGAACTGCTCGGGGGTGAGGCCCGGGACCGCGGCGTTCACGTTGAGGTGGATCCCGGTGATGCCGGCGCCCGGCTTGAAGGTGACCGAGGCGGTGGTGTTCACCTGCTCCGGCGGGGTTCCGTTGCCGGAGAGCGCGTGCGAGAGCGCCATGCTGAAGCACGCGGAGTGGGCGGCGGCGATGAGCTCCTCGGGGGTGGTCGTCGAATCCGACCCCTGGCTGCGCGCCTTCCAGTCGATCGGGAAGGTGCCGATGCCGGAGGAGGTCAGAGCGACCGAGCCGGAGCCCTCGGCCAGGGATCCTGTCCAGGTGGTGGTGGCTTCGCTGGTGACGGACATGGTTCCTCCTGGGGTCGAGCGAACGGATGCTCTCAGCCTAGTGAGCGGATCCCCGGGGCGAAAGCGACCGAGGCGCGCCGGAGCTCAGGCCGCCCGGCCGACCAGTCCGGTGCGCTGCAGCAGCAGGTACAGCTGGCAGCCGAGGCACAGGCCGAAGACGGCGTTGAGGAAGGCGGCGACGAACGCCGCGGCCGTGGCGATCGGCAGCGCCCAGGGGACGCCGGCGAGGTGCAGGACGAGCCCGATGACGGTCACGAACAGGCCGACCCCCTGGGCGAAGCGCGGGGGGCGGGGGTCCTCCAGCTCGCCCGGGGGAGCCAGCCGGGGACGGACGAGGGTGCGGAACAGGACGCTCCACGGCTGGGTGCGCGGGGAGAGGACGCCCCAGAGGAACAGGGCGGCGATGGCCGCGGTCAGGAGGAACGCGGGGTCCAGCGCGCGCTGGCCCACCGACGCGACGCCGATCGCCCAGCCGCCGGCCGGGGTGAAGGTCGCCTGGGCCAGGGGCTGATAGGCGAACCAGCCGAAGGCCTCGGCCCCGGCCCGGGCGGTGGACAGCCCGGTGAGGCCGAGGGCGGTGGCGACGAGCAGCAGCGCCGTCGTGATCGCGGCGCCGAAGCGCGGGCCGCGGGGATCGATTCCAGCGGGGGTCATCGGGGCTCCAGAGGGTTCTGCGACACGGTGCCGCACGGGGATGAATGGTCAGGGTGCGCGGACGGCGGCGAGCGCCTCGTCCAGGGCCTGCGGGGCCGGGGCACCGTGGAAGCGGGCCTGCACGGCACCCGCGGCGTCGAGGAGGAACACCGTCGGGGTCTGCAGCACCCGGTAGCGGCTCGCGAGGTCGGGACGATGGGTGAGGTCGATGTCGACGTAGCCCAGTCCCTCGTCCTCGGCGAGGGCGCTCAGCCGGCGCCGGACCTGCGGGCACCGGGAGCAGACCTCGGTGCTGAACTGCACGAGGGTCGCGCTGCCCTCCCGGACGTCGGCGGGCAGGTCGGCCGGGTCCATGCGGAGGCCCCGGGCGTCGCGCCGGCGCCCCTGGGACCGGCGGGCCCAGAGCCCGAGCAGCGTCGCAGCGACCAGCACGCCGCCGATGAGGAGGAGCGCCGGGACCGGGGACATGTCTCGAGGGTAGGCCGGGCCGGCGGGGACCGGGCCGATGTGACGAAGGATGACGGTCCTGCGGCGGCCTCGGCCGGCGGTCGCGGGCAGCGATCGCGGCGGCACCGAGGAGTGCTGCCGTCGATGTCGGACAGGGCGGTTAGGGTGTCAGACATGACCGGATCCGCCATCCCCACCCCGTACGAGGATCTGCTGCGCGACGTGCTCGCCCACGGCGCGCACAAGTCGGACCGCACCGGCACCGGCACGACGAGCGTGTTCGGGCGGCAGCTCCGCTTCGACCTCGCCCGGGGCTTCCCGCTCATCACCACCAAGCGGGTGCACTTCCGCTCGATCGCGTACGAGCTGCTGTGGTTCCTGCGCGGGGACTCCAACGTGCGCTGGTTGCAGGAGCACGGCGTCACCATCTGGGACGAATGGGCCGACGAGCAGGGGGACCTCGGGCCCGTGTACGGGGTGCAGTGGCGCAGCTGGCCGGCTCCCGGCGGCGGCCGCATCGATCAGCTCGCCGAGGTGATCGAGCAGATCCGGGCGACCCCCGACTCCCGGCGTCTGATCGTGTCGGCCTGGAACCCGGCCGACATCCCGGACATGGCCCTCGCGCCGTGCCATGCGCTCTTCCAGTTCTACGTCGCCGACGGCCGGCTGTCCTGCCAGCTGTACCAGCGCAGCGCCGACCTCTTCCTCGGCGTGCCCTTCAACATCGCCTCCTACGCGCTGCTCACCCTCATGGTGGCGCAGCAGACCGGCCTGGAGCCGGGTGACTTCGTCTGGACCGGCGGCGACTGCCACATCTACGACAACCACGTCGAGCAGGTGCGCGAGCAGCTCTCGCGGGAGCCCTTCCCGTACCCTGCGCTGCGGATCACGCGGAAGCCGGGCTCGATCTTCGACTACGAGTTCTCGGACTTCGAGGTCGTCGGCTACCGGCATCATCCGCCGATCAAGGCACCGGTCGCGGTATGAGCGGCGTCACGGGGGCGAAGGTCCGCCTCGGGATGGTCTGGGCCGAGGCGCACGGCGGAGTGATCGGCGCCGCCGGGGGCATGCCCTGGCACGTGCCGGAGGACCTGGCCCATTTCAAGGAGATCACCGCGGGTGCGCCCGTGGTGATGGGGCGGAGGACCTGGGAGTCGCTGCCCGAGCGGTTCCGTCCGCTGCCGGACCGGGAGAACATCGTCCTCACCACGCAGAAGGACTGGTCGGCGCCGGGCGCGGTGGCCGTCGACTCCCGGGTGGGAGCGCTCTCCCGGGTGAGCGATGGGGGCGTGCCGCAATCGGTCCGGCGGGCGTGGGTGATCGGCGGGGCACAGGTCTTCGAGCGGTTCATGTTCTTCGCGGACCGGCTGGAGGTCACCGAGCTCGACCTCGACGTGGCCGGCGACACCCATGCCCCTTCCCGAGAGGGCTGGCGCCTCGTCGACGAGGGCGAGTGGCAGACCTCGCGCACCGGCGTCCGCTACCGCTTCCTGGGGTACGAGCGCTGATGCCCGCGGCGCTCGTGACCGGAGCCAGCGCCGGGCTGGGCGCCGAGTTCGCCCGGCAGCTCGCGGAGCGCGGCGGCGATCTCGTGCTCGTCGCGCGCACGGTC
>JBEBWQ010000166.1:0-5384 GCA_040392075.1 Microbacterium sp. | reverse complement strand
CCGCGGCAGGTGAGCTTGGTGAGCATCGAGTCGAAGTGCGGGCTGATCTGCGCGCCCTGGTGCACGGTGCCGCCGTCCAGGCGGATGCCCGCGCCGCCCGGGGAGCGGTAGGTGGTGATCTTGCCGGTGTCGGGGCGGAAGCCCTGGGCCGGGTCCTCCGTGGTGATCCGGCACTGCAGTGCGGCACCGCGCAGGTGGATCTCGGGCTGGGTCAGCCGCCGCTCGGCGAGCGTCTGCCCCGCGGCGATGCGGATCTGGCTCTGCACGAGGTCGACGTCGGTGACCTCCTCGGTGACGGTGTGCTCCACCTGGATGCGCGGGTTCATCTCGATGAAGACCACCTCGCCCGTGCGCTCCCCCGCCGTCTCCAGCAGGAACTCCACGGTGCCGGCGTTCTCATAGCCGATGGACTTCGCGAAGGCCACCGCGTAGCGGTACAGGTCCTGACGGATCGCGTCGTCGAGGTTCGGCGCGGGGGCGATCTCCACGACCTTCTGGTGACGGCGCTGCACCGAGCAGTCGCGTTCGAAGAGGTGCACGGTCTCACCGGTCTTGTCGGCGAGGATCTGCACCTCGATGTGCCGCGGCCGCACGACGGCCTGCTCCAGGAACACCCGCGCGTCGCCGAAGGCGCTGCCGGCCTCGCGCATCGCCTCCGCCAGGGCCGGGGCCAGCTCGCCCAGGTTCTCCACGCGACGCATGCCGCGGCCCCCGCCGCCGGCGACGGCCTTGACGAACAGGGGGAACCCGATCCCCGGGGCCTCGGCGACCAGCGCGTCGACGTCGTCCGACGCCTCGGTCGAGCGCAGCACCGGCACGCCGGCCGAGACCGCGTGCCTCTTGGCCTCGACCTTGTTCCCGGCCATCTCCAGCACCGCGGCCGGCGGGCCGATGAAGGCGATGCCGTTCGCGGCCGCCTTCTCCGCCAGCTCCGGGTTCTCGGAGAGGAAGCCGTAGCCGGGGTAGATCGCGTCGGCGCCGCTCTCCTTCGCGACGCGGATGATCTCGTCCACGTCGAGGTAGGCGCGGACGGGGTGGCCCCGCTCGCCGATCTCGTAGGCCTCATCGGCCTTCAGTCGGTGCAGCGAGCCGCGATCTTCGTAAGGGAAGACCGCGACCGTGCGCGCCCCCACCTCATACGCCGCGCGGAAGGCGCGGATCGCGATCTCGCCACGGTTGGCCACCAGGATCTTCTGGAACATGCACACCTCGTACGGGCTCGATGCGGACGTCGTGGTCCGCATGCGCGGGGGCTGAGTGTCCTCTAAGACTAGGGGACGGTAACGTAGGCTCCGTGCACGTACTCAGCGTTAGCTCCCTCAAAGGCGGCGTCGGCAAGACCACGGTGACCCTCGGTCTCGCCTCGGCGGCTTTCGCCCGCGGGATCCGGACCCTCGTGGTCGACCTCGACCCGCAGTCCGACGTCTCCACCGGCATGGACATCCAGGTGGCCGGCCACCTCAACGTGGCCGACGTCCTGGAGAATCCCAAGGAGAAGGTCGTCCGGCAGGCGATCACATCCTCCGGCTGGGCCAAGGTGCATCCGGGCACCATCGACGTGCTCATCGGCAGTCCGTCGGCGATCAACTTCGACGGCCCGCACCCGTCGGTCCGCGACGTGTGGAAGCTGGAGGAGGCGCTCGCCGCGGTCGAGGCCGACTACGACCTCGTGCTCATCGACTGCGCGCCGTCGCTCAACGCGCTCACCCGCACCGCCTGGGCCGCGAGCGACCGCGTGCTGGTCGTCACCGAGCCCGGGCTGTTCTCCGTGGCCGCCGCCGACCGGGCGCTGCGCGCGATCGAGGAGATCCGCCGCGGTCTGTCCTCGCGCCTCCAGCCCCTGGGCATCGTGGTGAACCGCGTGCGCCCGCAGTCGATCGAGCACCAGTTCCGCATCAAGGAGCTGCGCGACATGTTCGGCCCGCTCGTGCTCTCCCCCCAGCTGCCCGAGCGCACCTCGCTGCAGCAGGCGCAGGGCGCGGCCAAGCCGCTGCACATCTGGCCGGGCGAGTCCGCGCAGGAGCTCGCCGCCGACTTCGACCAGCTGCTGGACCGGGTCATCCGCGCCGGCCGCATCCCCGTCACGGACGCCGGCACCCCGGCCTGAGCCACCGGCCCCACCCGTCTTCCCGCACGAAGAGCGTGCATCGTCATCCCGGGCAAAGCCGCAGGACCCACCGGACCTCGGTCCCGTCATCCTGCGCAGAGTCGCAGGATCCCCTGCTCCTCGTCGTGAGGCGGCAGATCCTGCGCGATCCCGGCGGCCTCGCCCCGCGCAGGGCGAGGCGGGGATCAGGCGGTACGGCGCGCGCGACGGGCGGCGAGCTCGTCGATCGGGTCGGCCGCCGTCGGCTGGAAGTCCACCAGCGTCGACTCCACCTCGCGCAGGACCTGGCCCACCGCGATCCCGAAGACGCCCTGACCGCGGCTGACGAGGTCGATCACCTCGTCGTTGGAGGTGCACAGGTACACCGAGGCGCCGTCGCTCATCAGCGTGGTGCCGGTGAGATCGCGGATCCCCGCGGCCCGCAGCTGCTCGACGGCCGTGCGGATCTGCTGCAGGGAGATCCCGGTGTCGAGCAGGCGCTTGACCAGCTTGAGCACGAGGATGTCGCGGAAGCCGTAGAGGCGCTGCGATCCCGACCCCTGCGCACCGCGGACGGTCGGCTCGACCAGCTCGGTGCGGGCCCAGTAGTCCAGCTGCCGATAGGTGATGCCGGCGACGCGGGCGGCGACCGCGCCGCGGTATCCCACCTCGTCGTCCATCGGGGGCAGGCCGTCGGTGAAGAGAAGCTCCGTCACGAAGCGCGGTTCGCCGAAGCGCTCATCCGCATCCATCCACGAACCTCCTTGACACCGGGTACCTCCACGCTAGAGCAGCAGCCCCGGTCCGACAACGATATCGCTGCGGGGCGGGGTGCGTGTCGCAACCGGTTCGTTACGAAAGCAGCCGATTCAGCGCCTCGGCGGTGAAGATCCCGCGGACCTCGTCGATCCGCCGCAGCAGTTCCGGGGCGAGCTCCGCCGCCTTCGCCCGGGAAGGGCCGTCCGTGCGCCGGAGCAGTGGCGACAGCGAGGACTCCACCAGCGCCACCTCCCGCTCAGCCCCCTGGCGGAGCGATCGCAGATGCCGGGGCTCGATGCCGTGCCGGTCCAGCGCCACGAGGGAGCGCAGCAGCGCCACGGTCTGCTCGGAGTACGTCTCCGCGGCCGGGATCACCCCGGTGCTGATCGCGTCGTTGAGCAGCTGCGGCATCGCGCCCGCTGCGCTGAGCAGCTCGTCCCGCCGATAGCGGCGCACCGGCGGCACCATCGAGGTCGGGATGCTGATATCGGACTCGCGCCCGGCGTCGAGATCCTCGAGGTGCTCACGGATCACGGGAAGGGGCAGGTACCGATCGCGCTGCAGGGTGAGCGCGAGGCGCAGCCGCTCGATGTCGCGCGCGGAGAACTTGCGGTACCCGGACTCGGTGCGCGAGGGGGTGACGATGCCCTGCACCTCCAGGAAGCGCAGCTTGCTGGCCGTCAGCGCTGGGAACTCGGCACTGAGCCGGGCGAGGACCTGACCGATGCTGAGCAGGCCTCCCGAGCGATCCGCGGGGACGGACGCGAGCCCCATCAGCGCGCGGCGGCGGGTCGGTCGGCGGGCGCCGCGAAGAAGTTCAGACGGAACTTGCCGACGCGCAGCTCCGCACCGTCGGTGAGGACGCCGCGATCGACGCGCTCGCCGTTGAGGTAGGTGCCGTTCAGCGAGCGCTGATCGACGATCTCGAAACTCGTCCCCTGCCGGATGACCTCGGCGTGACGGCGCGAGACCGTGACGTCGTCGAAGAAGATGTCGGCCTCGGGATGACGCCCCACGCTGGTCACATCGGTGTCGAGCAGGTACCGGGCGCCGGCGAGCGCCCCGGAGCGCACCAGCAGCAGCGCCGAGCCGGACGGCAGTGCGGCGATCGCCTGCTGCTCCACGTCGCTCAGCTCGCTGCCGAAGGGGATGAAGGACAGGTCGGAGTCGTGCCCGAACGTCTGCGTCACGTCGTGCCGCTGCACGCCGTCACGGTGGACCGCCCCCTGGGCGTCGGACGGGGTGTCGCTGTCTGTCACGGTGGCCTCCTTCGGCCTTCCACCCTAGCGGATGACACCGGGGGCGGGAGCCCCGAATCCGCGCCTCGGATCGGCGGACCGGAGCGCCGGGGCGAGGCGATAAGCTGGGGAAATGCCTCACTACGACGTCGTCATTCTCGGTGCCGGCCCTGGCGGCTATGTAGCCGCCGTGCGCAGTGCGCAGCTGGGTCTGTCCACCGCCATCATCGAGGAGAAGTACTGGGGCGGTGTCTGCCTGAACGTGGGCTGCATCCCTTCCAAGGCGCTCCTGAAGAACGCGGAGATCGCGCACACGCTGAACCACAAGGCCGACTTCTTCGGCATCTCGGGCGAGTTCACGCTCGACTTCGGCAAGGCGTGGGACCGCTCCCGCGAGGTGGCCGACGGCCGTGTCAAGGGCATCCACTACCTGATGAAGAAGAACAAGGTCACCGAGTACGAGGGCCGCGGGTCGTTCACCGGTCCGAAGGCGATCACGGTCACGAAGGCCGACGGTTCGACCGAGGACGTCACGTTCGACAACGCCATCATCGCCACCGGCTCCACGGTGCGCCTGCTGCCGGGCGTGACCCTGAGCGACAACGTGGTCACCTACGAGGAGCAGATCCTCTCCCGCGACCTCCCCGGCTCGATCGTCATCGTCGGCGCCGGCGCCATCGGCATGGAGTTCGCCTACGTGCTGTCGAACTACGGCGTGAAGGTCACGATCATCGAGTTCCTGGACCGGGCCCTCCCGAACGAGGACGCGGACGTCTCCAAGGAGATCCAGAAGCAGTACCGCAACTACGGCATCGACATCCTCACCGGCACCAAGGTGGAGTCGGTCGTCGACGACGGCTCCCAGGTCACCGTCTCCTACACCGCCAACAAGGACGGCGCCGCCGGCCAGATCGTCGCCGACAAGGTGCTCATGTCGATCGGCTTCGCCCCGAACGTCGCCGGCTTCGGGCTGGAGAGCACCGGCGTCGCGCTCACCGACCGCGGCGCGATCGAGATCGACGACCTCATGCGCACCAACGTCCCGGGCATCTACGCCATCGGCGACGTGACCGCCAAGCTGCAGCTCGCCCACGTGGCCGAGGCGCAGGCCGTGGTCGCGGCCGAGACGATCGGCAACGCCGAGACGATGACCCTCGGCGACTACCGCATGATGCCCCGGGCCACCTTCTGCTCGCCCCAGGTCGCCTCCTTCGGCCTCACCGAGCAGCAGGCGAAGGACGAGGGCCGCGAGATCAAGGTCGCCACCTTCCCGTTCATGGCCAACGGCAAGGCGCACGGCC
>JBEBWQ010000165.1:0-5449 GCA_040392075.1 Microbacterium sp. | reverse complement strand
ATGTGGAAGAACTCGTTGTCCCAGCGGGTCGGGTGGTAGGTCCAGGTGACCTCCAGGCCCGAGGAGATCGTGTCGTTCCCGGAGCCGGTGCCGTAGCTGCTCTTCCAGCCCAGGCCCTGCTGCTCCATCGGGGCGCCCTCCGGCTCCTTCCCGACGTACTCGCCCTCGGGGGCGGCGCCGTGCGTCTTGCCGAAGGTGTGGCCGCCGGCGATCAGCGCCACGGTCTCCTCGTCGTCCATCGCCATGCGCTTGAAGGTCTCGCGGATGTCGTGCGCCAGCGCCAGCGGGTCGGGGTTTCCGCCCGGTCCCTCGGGGTTGACGTAGATGAGGCCCATCATGGTCGCGCCCAGCGGACGGCTCAGGTCGCGCTCGCCCGAGTAGCGGGCGTCGTCGCCGAGCCACACCTTCTCCGAGCCCCAGTACACGTCGTCGTCCGGCTCCCAGACGTCGGGGCGGCCGCCGGCGAAGCCGAAGGTGGGGAAGCCCATCTCCTCCAGCGAGACGTTGCCGGCGAGGATCATCAGGTCGCCCCAGGAGAGCGACTTGCCGTACTTCTTCTTCACGGGCCAGAGGATGCGGCGCGCCTTGTCGAGGCCGACGTTGTCCGGCCAGCTGTTCAGCGGGGCGAAGCGCTGCTGGCCGGTGCCGCCGCCGCCGCGGCCGTCGAAGACGCGGTAGGTGCCGGCGGAGTGCCAGGCCATGCGGATCATCAGCGGGCCGTAGTTGCCGAAGTCGGCGGGCCACCAGGGCTGCGACTCGGTGAGGACCGCGGCGATGTCCTGCTTGACCTGAGCGAGGTCGAGCGACTCGAAGGCGGCGCGGTAGTCGAAGTCCGCGCCCTGGGGGTTGGCCACCGCGGGGTTCTTCGCGAGGACCTTCAGGTTGAGGCGGTTCGGCCACCACTCGTCGTTGCGGGTGGGTCCGTCGAGCTTCGCCGCGCCCTCGGTGGGGTGGGGGACGTGCTCGGGGATCTGCTCGCGGACGCTGCCGCCGTGGTCGATCGGGCACTTCATGTCGTCAGACAAGGCCTGTTCCTTCCTTCGGATGGGTGTGAGGGGTGTGATGTGGTGGGTGGGGTCAGTGGAGCGTCGGCGGGGCGGCCGCCTGCGCGGCCTCGCAGTCCGCGCAGATCGCACGGAAGGTGATCGACGCCTCGATGATGCGCATGCCGTGGGTGTCTCCCGGATGCAGGCACGGGGCATGGCCGATGACGCAGTCCACGTCCTCGATGCGCTGGCACACCGTGCACTGCACGTGATGGTGGTTATCTCCCGTGCGGGTCTCGTAGAGCGCGCGGTCCGCGTCGGGCAGGTCGATCCGCCGGACCAGGCCGCACTGGGTGAGGTCGTGGGCGATGTTCTGCACCGACTGCGGCGAGAGGGAGGGCAGCCTCCCGGCGAGCGCACGATGGATCTCGCCCACCGAGGAATGCGGGTTCCGCTCCAGCCAGCCGAGCGCCGAGACGCGCCCCGACGTGACCCGGAGGCCGTGCGCACGCAGCCGCTCGCCCCATTCCGCGGGGCTCGTGGGCGTCATCGTGGGCATGGCTCCATTCTAGCTTATTTTGAGTCAAACAAATAAGCAGGAACCGTGAATAACCGGGTCCGGTCCCGCTCGATCCGGCGCGCCCCGCCGGTCATCAGCACCTGCGTCGACCGGTCCTCATCGGCCGGCGGAGCCCCGTCGATCGTGAACGTTCCCGTCGACCCGGAGGGCACTCGGCCGCGGCGCTCCGCAGGGCGCGCGGGAGCCCTCGGAAGGGACGGGCGATGCGCGGGGGCGAAGGACGAGCAGGAGAGAGGAGGGACCGCTCAGACCCGCGGCGCCAGGGCGGCGCCCACGGTGGCGGCGGGCGAGCCGTCCGGCAGGCCGCGGCTCCGCGCGCCCAGGCGCAGCTCCGCCAGCAGCGGCGAGGCGTCCGCCCAGGCGTCGAGCCGTTCCCGGATGCCGTCGACGAGGGGCGCGCCGATCTTGCGGAGGCCGCCGCCGATCACGACCGCGTCGGGGGCGAGCGTCAGGCCGAGCACCCGGATCGCCGCGGCGGCGCCGCCCACCAGCAGGTCCAGCGCCTCCCGCGCAACGGGGTCGCCCTGCGCGACGGCGTCCCGGATCCGTCGTCCGGGGTGCTCCCCCCCGGCCGGCCAGTAGCGGGTGAGCGCCGAGCCGCTGGCCACCGTCTCCAGGCAGCCCCGCTGGCCGCACGGACAGGGCCGGCCGCGCTCGTCGATCGGGAGGTGCCCGATCTCGCCGGCGAGGCCGTGCGCCCCGCGCCAGGGGGCGCCGTCGAGCACGATGCCCGCGGCGAGCCCGGTGCCGAGGTTCAGATAGGCCACGGAGCCCCGCAGCCCCAGAAGGTGCGCCGCCCCCACCGCGGCGGCGGTGACGTCGTTGTCCACCGACACCGCCGTGCCCGCGCGCGCGCTGAGCAGGGGGGCGAGAGCGAGCGCCTCCTCCTCGATGTTGTAGGCGTGTCGCACCTCGCCCCGCTCCCGGTCGACCTGGCCCGGCACACCCACGCCGACGCCGGCGAAGTCGGCCACGCGGCACCCCGTCCGCTCGGCCAGCACGGCCAGCGCCCGCTCGGCCGTGCGGAGCACCCCCTCGTCGCCGCGCTCGGTGGGCAGGTGCACCGAGGCGCCGATGCGCCCGGCGCCGTCCAGCACGAGCGCCGCCGTCTTGGTGCCGCCGATGTCCATGCCGACGGAGAGCGGGGCGGTCATCGCCTCTCCCCCTCGGCGAGCCCGTCCCCCGCGCTCGCCCCCTCCGCGCGCGAGCCCTCCCCCTCGATCAGCTCCAGCAGCGCCGCGCCCACCAGGCGCGAGGAGCCGTAGCAGGCGAGATCCGCGTCGCCGGGGACCCGGCCGGGCCAGCCCATCTCGACCGCCAGCACCGGCACCCCGGCCTCGCGCAGCGCGGCGAGCGCCACCGCCGTCTGGGGTCGGCGCAGATCGCGCCCGATCACGAGGACGCCATCGGGCGCGTCCTCTCCGTCGAGCCACGGCACATCCGGGGCGGGGGCGACCGTCCGCACGGGGCGCGCGGCGAAGGCGGCGGCGAGGTGCTCGGTACCGGGCAGCGGATGGTGCTGCGCCGCGAAGGGACCCCACGGTGCGGCACCGACGGCCATGTTGGCCTCCGACTCGATCCGGAGCACCGCGGCGCGCGGGTGGGCGCGCAGCCACGCGCGGGCCGTCGCCGCGCCCTCGAAAGCACTCGCGATGCGGCCGAGCCCGACCGTCTCGGAGGACACGGCGGCCGTGCCCTCCTCCCGCGGTCGTCGCTCGCGCCGCGTCGCCGCGCGGACGCGATCGGCGGCCTCCCGCAGCCGGCCGCGCTCCAGGCGGCCCTCGTGGACCGCCCGGCGCACGGCGTCCTCGATCTCGCGGAGCAGGGCACCCCCAGTGCCGGCGCCCGTGTCGCGATCGGTGCCCAGGCACAGCAGGTCGCACCCGGCGGCGAGCGCACGCACCGCCGCCTCGGGGATGCCGGTCGCGCCGCTCGCGCCGTGCATGTCCAGGGCGTCGGAGACGATGAGCCCGGTGAACCCCAGCTCCTCGCGGAGGATCCCCTGGAGGATCGGGCGGCTGAAGGTCGCCGGACCCGTCGGGTCGATCCGCGGGAGGAGGATGTGCGAAGTCATCACCGCGCCCGCCCCCGCGGCGATGGCCGCGCGGAAGGGCGGCAGGTCGCGAGCCTCCAGGACCGCGCGGGGCACGTCCACGACGGGCAGCGCGAGGTGCGAGTCCTGATCGGTGTCGCCGTGGCCGGGGAAGTGCTTGGGGCAGGCGAGGGCGCCGGACGCCTGCACGCCCCTCACCCACGCGGCGGCGTGGCGGGCGACCAGCGCCGGGTCGGCGCCGAAGCTGCGGGTGCCGATGACGGGGTTCGCGGGGTTGCTGTTCACGTCGGCCACCGGCCCCAGCACCAGGTCGAATCCGGCGGCCAGGACGTCGGCCCCCACGCGCGCGCCGGCCTCCTCCGTGCCGGCGAGGTCGTCGAGGCGGCCCAGCACGGCCGCGCCCGGATAGGGCGAGCCGGTGCGGTAGTGCAGCCGGGTGACCTCGCCGCCCTCCTCGTCGATCGCGAGGAGGGCGCTCGGGGCGGCGGCGCGCAGCCGGGCGCCGAGCGCGTGCAGCTGTGCCGCGTCCCGGATGTTCTCCCCGTACACGCAGGCCGCGAGCAGCCCGTCGCCGAACGCGTCGAGGATCCAGGCGGGCGCCTCCAGGCCCGCGAAGCCGGGCATCAGCGTCGCCCGGATGTCCGCGGCGAGCGCCGCCTCGTCCGCGGCGCTCCGGGCCGCCGGGCCGCTCATCCCTTCACCGCGCCGCTGACGAGGCCGCTGGTCATCCGACCCTGCACGAAGAGGAAGAAGATGATCACCGGGATCGCCACGAGGGTCGAGGCGGCCATCACCTGGCCCCAGTCGATGGCGCGGTTGGCCGACTGCTGGATGAAGCCGCGCAGCCACAGGGGCAGGGTCTGGTGGCTGGAGTCGAGCAGGACCAGCGCGACGGTGAACTCGTTCCACGCCTGCAGGAAGGCGTACACGCCGCTGGCCACGAGGCCGGGGGCGAGCAACGGGAAGGTGATCCGCAGGAAGGCCTGCGTGCGGCTGAGGCCGTCGACCATCGCCGCCTCCTCCAGGTCCGCGGGGACCCCGGCGACGAAGCCGCGCAGCATCCAGATCGTGAACGGCACGACCGCGGCGATGTAGACGATGCTCACCCCGATGACCGAGTTCAGCAGCCCCAGGGACCCCATCAGCTTGTACTGGGCGATGAACATGCCCTCGGCCGGGAGCATCTGGATGAACAGGACCGCCAGCACGAAGCTGCGCCGGCCGCGGAAGCGGAACCGGCTGATCGCGAGCGCGGCGAGGAAGGCGAAGATCAGGCACACGACGACGGTGAGGAGGGCGATCACCAGGCTCATCCCGAGGGCCGGCAGGAAGGTGCCGCCGGAGAACACCGCGGCGAAGTTCTTCAGCGAGCCGCCGAACGGCAGAAGGGTCGGCGTCGGCCGCTCCAGGACGACCGCGGGGAGGAGGGCGGAGTTGACCATCCAGTAGACGGGGAAGACCCACACCGCGGCGAGGACCACGGCGAGCACGGTGAGGAGGATGCGTCCGATGCGGCGCGAGCCGCCGGCGGCGCTGCGACGGCGCGCGGAGCCGGGGGCGATCATCCGAGCGGTCTCTGTGGTCAGCCGCGGGGCGGGGGCGCTCATGCCGCATCCTCCTTCAGCAGGTTCCGGACGTAGGGCCAGCTGAGGACGACGGTGAGCAGGAGCACGAAGATCGACATCGCGCTCGCCATCGCGAAGTCGCTCGCGCCGACGCCCAGCTGGTAGATGTAGGTGCCCAGCACATCGGTCTGGCTGGCGATCGAGCCGCGGTCCTGCAGCAGCTTGATCTGGGTGAACACGCGCAGATCCCAGATGATCTGCAGCA
>JBEBWQ010000164.1:0-5471 GCA_040392075.1 Microbacterium sp. | reverse complement strand
CTCGCCGGTGGCCGCTGACGCGATCCGCATCGGCGGCGACGCGTACAAGCAGCTGCCGGTGTACAGCGTCCAGAACAAGCAGCCCGACAAGCCGGCCTACGCGGAGTTCTCGGAGAAGTACGCCGCGGCCTACGGCGGCACGGCGGAGCAGTGGGCGGGCACCCTGCCCGAGGCGGCCGGTCAGACCTACGACGCCTTCCACCTGCTGAAGACGATCCTGGACATCACCGGCGGCGACACCGACGGGGTCAAGCTCCGCGACGCGATCGTCGGCCTGCCCCCGCAGGAGGCGGTCTCGGGGGTCGAAGGGGCGACGATGTCCTGGAAGGACGGCCCGAACGGCTTCCACAACATGATGGCGACCCTCTTCTACAACCCGGAGAGCGGCCTGCTGGAGACGGTTCGCTGACACCCTCCTTCCCGGATGGGCCCGATCCCCGAGCGGGGTCGGGCCCATCCGCCTGCGTCGTGGCCGCCAGCCTCTCGTCCGGGGCGCCCACGGTCCCTCCCCGTCCCGCGCGGCCCGCTTCCGGCGTCGCGGACGGATGCCCGTCCCCGGCCCGGGAATGGGCGGGGTCGCCGCCCGGCGCTCGTAGACTCGACCTCGTGAACGAGCCGACCCTGCCCCGCATCCGCCCGGAGATCGCCGCCCTGCCGCCGTACCGGCAGGGGAGGCCGGCGGGCGGCTCCGCGTTCAAGCTCTCCAGCAACGAGAACCCCTTCGATCCGCTGCCCTCGGTCGTCGCCGCGCTGGCGGAGGCGACCCCGATCAACCGCTATCCCGACGCGACCGCCGGGACCCTCCGGGCGCGGCTGGGCGCGCGGTACGGGGTGAGCCCCGATCAGGTGCACGTCGGTGCCGGCAGCGTGTCGATCCTCGCGCAGTTCATGCTCGCCGTCACCGGCCCGGGGGACGAGATCGTCTACGCCTGGCGCTCCTTCGAGGCGTATCCCGGCCTCGCGCTCGTCGCGGGGGCGACCGCCGTTGAGGTGCCGCTCGCGCCGGGCGCGCGGCACGACCTCGACGCGATGGCGGCGGCGATCACCGAGCGCACCCGCGCGGTGATCCTGTGCAGCCCCAACAACCCCACCGGGCCGATCATCACGCGGGCCGAGCTGTCGGCCTTCCTCGTGAAGGCGCCGGCCGACTGCCTCATCCTCCTCGACGAGGCGTACATCGAGTTCGTCACCGATCCGGAGGCGGCCCACGGCGTCGAGGACCGGGTGTTCGAGGCGCACCCGAACGTGGTCGTCCTGCGCACCTTCTCCAAGGCCTTCGGCCTGGCGGGCCTGCGGGTGGGCTATGCGATCGGCCACTCGCGCGTCCTGGACGCGGCGCGCAGCACCGCGATCCCGCTGTCGGTCACCGCGGCGGCCGAACGGGCGGCGCTGGCCAGCCTCGACATGGAGGACGAGCTGCGCGAGCGGGTCGCCGTCATCGCCGACCGCCGGGCCACGCTGGTGGCCGCCCTCCGCGCCCAGGGCTGGGACGTCCCGGACGCGCAGGGCAACTTCGTGTGGCTCCCCACGGGAGCGCGCACGGACGAGGCGGCGGCGGCCTTCGAGGCGGCCGATCTCGTCGTGCGCGCCTTCTCCGGCGACGGGGTGCGTATATCCGTCGGCGAGCATGAATCCGTGGACAAGGTCCTACTGACCACGGAATCCATTGTGCGGACCTTCCAGTCCTCGGCCCCTTCGCTCGGATAGCGTAGAACGGTGACCTCGCTCGAGCCCGCTCTCGTCCGCGTTCTGGATGCGGACGGCAGCTTCGCCCCCAGTCCGGCCGCGGACCGGTACCTTCCGCTGATCGACGCGCTCGAGGACTCCGATCTGGAGCGCTTCTACCGCGACATGGTGGTGATCCGCGCGATCGACACCGCCGCCACCAACCTGCAGCGGCAGGGCCAGCTCGCCCTCTGGCCGCCGAGTCGCGGGCAGGAGGCGGCCCAGGTGGGCTCGGCGCGCGCCGCCCGCCCCCAGGACACACTCTTCCCCTCCTACCGGGAGCACGCGGTCACCCGCATCCGCGGCGTCGACCCGCTGGGCATCATCAAGCTGATGCGCGGCGTCTCCCACGGCGGGTGGGACCCGAGCGACCCGGCGAACGGCAACACCCGGCTCTACACGCTGGTGCTCGGCTCGCAGACGCTGCACGCCACCGGCTTCGGCATGGGCCTGGTCTTCGACGGCCGCTGCGGCACGGGCGACCCGGAGCGGGACGAGGCCGTGATGGTCTACTACGGCGACGGGGCCTCCAGCCAGGGCGACGTGCACGAGGCGATGGTGTTCGCGGCGAGCTACCGCACCCCCGAGGTCTTCTTCCTCCAGAACAACCAGTGGGCGATCTCGGTGCCCGTCAGCACGCAGTCGCCGGTTCCGCTCGCGCAGCGCAGCGCCGGCTACGGCATCGAGTCGGTCCGGGTCGACGGCAACGACGTCCTGGCCAGCTACGCGGTCACCCGGGTCGCGCTGGACGAGGCGCGGGCGGGGAACGGCCCGCGGGCGATCGAGGCGGAGACCTACCGCCTGGGCGCGCACACCACGAGCGACGACCCGACGAAGTACCGCACCAGCGAGGAGGAGGAGTCCTGGGCGCGCCGCGATCCCATCGCCCGGATGCGCGCCCACCTCGCCGGCCGGGGCGCGGCGGAGGCGTTCTTCTCCGACGTCGAAGAGGAGGCCGCGGACGCCGCGGAGGACCTGCGCGTGCGCACGGTGGCCCTGGAGCCGCCGCCGCGGGAGCGCGTGTTCCGCAACGTCTACAGCGAACCGCACCCGCTGCCCGTCGAGCAGGAGGCGTGGTTCACCCGCTACGAGGCATCCTTCGAAGGGGGCGGCGCATGACCGGTGAGACGGCCAGGGAGACCCTGCCCTTCAGCAAGGCCCTGAGCGCCGGGATGCGGCGCGCGATGGAGGACGACCCGAAGGTCATCCTCATGGGCGAGGACATCGGCCGCCTCGGCGGCGTGTTCCGGGTGACCGAGAACCTGCAGCGCGACTTCGGCGAGCAGCGCGTGCTCGACACGCCGCTCGCCGAATCGGGCATCATCGGCACGGCGATCGGGCTGGCGATGGCCGGGTTCCGCCCCGTCTGCGAGATCCAGTTCGACGGCTTCGTCTTCCCCGGCTTCGACCAGATCACCACGCAGCTCGCCAAGCTCACCTACCGTCATGAGGGCGCGCTGTCGATGCCCGTCGTGATCCGCATCCCCTACGGCGGGCACATCGGCGCGGTCGAGCACCACCAGGAGAGCCCGGAGACGTATTTCACGCACACTCCCGGCCTGCGCGTGGTCTCGCCCTCGACCCCCAACGACGCCTACTGGATGATCCAGGAGTCGATCCGCTCCGCCGACCCGGTGATCTTCCTGGAGCCCAAGAGCCGCTACTGGCAGAAGGGCGAGGTGGACCTGTCCGCCTCCTCGGCGCCGCTGCACGCCTCCCGCATCGTCCGCCGTGGCACCGACGTCACCCTCGTCGGGCACGGCGCGATGGTCACTGTCCTGCTGCAGGCCGCGGCGCTCGCCGAGGCCGAGGGCACCAGCTGCGAGGTCGTCGACGTGCGCTCGCTGTCGCCGGTGGACTACGGCCCCCTCCTGCAGTCGGTGCATCAGACCGGGCGGATGGTCTACGCGCAGGAGGCGCCGGGCTTCACCAGCCTCGGCAGCGAGATCGCGGCGACGGTCACCGAGCGCGCCTTCTACTCGCTGCAGGCCCCGGTGCTGCGGGTGTCCGGCTGGGACACGCCGTTCCCGCCCGCCAAGCTCGAGGGCCTCTACCTGCCCGACCCGGACCGCATCCTCGAGGCCGTCGACCGGGCGCTCGCCTACTGAGCGCCGACAAGGAGGCTTGACATGAGCACCCAGACCTTCCCCCTCCCCGACGTCGGCGAGGGCCTGACCGAGGCGGAGATCGTCTCCTGGCGGGTCGCCCCCGGCGACACGGTCGCGATCGACGACGTGCTGGTGGAGATCGAGACGGCGAAGTCCCTGGTGGAGCTGCCGTCGCCGTTCGCCGGCACCGTCGACGAGCTGCTGGTGGCCGAAGGGGTCACCGTCGAGGTGGGGACGCCGATCATCACCGTCGTCACCGCGGATGCCGCGGGCGCCGCCACGCCGGCGCAGCCCACTCCGGACGCCGAGGGCGGAGGCTCGGTGCTCGTCGGCTACGGCACCGGAGCGGGAGCGACCTCGCGTCGCCGGCGCACGGCCGCAAGCCCGGTCCGCTCGGCGGCCGGAGTGATCGCGAAGCCCCCGATCCGCAAGCTCGCCCGCGACCTCGACGTGGACCTCGCGGCGGTGACGCCGAGCGGGCCCGACGGCGAGGTCACGCGGGACGACGTGATGGCCCACGCGGCGCAGGCGAGCGTCTTCCGCAACATCCAGACCCCGGAATGGGGGGATGTGCGGGAGGAGACGATCCCCGTCGCCCGTGAGGTCGCTCAGGCCTCGGTCGCGCCTCCCGCGCAGGGCCCGGCGATGGCGGGGACCCTGCAGGGCATGACGGGGCCGGTCGCGGCCAGCGGCGAGCCGGGTCTGTCCGCCGACGGGCGCGTGGAGACCATCCGGGTCAAGGGCGTGCACAAGGCGATGTCCTCCGCCATGGTGCAGAGCGCCTATTCGGCGCCGCACGTCTCGGTGTGGACCGATGTCGACGCGACGCGCACGATGGAGCTCGTCAAGCGGCTGAAGACCTCGCCCGACTTCACGGGGATCCGGGTCTCGCCGCTGCTGATCGTCGCCCGTGCCGTGATCTGGGCTGCGCGCCGCACGCCGATGGTCAACGCCGGCTGGGTCGAGACGGCCGACGGCGCGGAGATCCGCGTGCGGCACTACGTGAACCTCGGGATCGCCGCCGCCACGCCCCGCGGCCTGATCGTGCCGAACATCAAGGACGCGCACACGCTCAGCACCCGTGAGCTCGCGAAGGCGCTGGAGGCGCTCACCCTCACCGCACGGGAGGGGAGGACCACCCCCGCGGACCAGCAGAACGGCACCATCACCATCACCAACATCGGGGTGTTCGGGATGGATGCGGGCACGCCGATCATCAATCCCGGTGAAGCGGGGATCGTCGCCTTCGGTGCGATCCGGCAGAAGCCGTGGGTGGTCGACGGCGAGGTGCGCCCGCGCTGGGTGACCACGGTCTCCGGCTCGTTCGACCACCGCGTGATCGACGGGGGCGGCATGTCCCGTTTCATCGCCGACGTGGCCTCCGTGCTCGAGGAGCCCGCGCTGCTGCTGGACTGAGGCGCGCGCCGCCGCCGCACCAGCTCGAAAACCGGTTACCAGCCCCAAAACAGGACGATCTGGGTGTGAACGTCCTGTTCTCGGGAGACTGTCCTGTCTTCGGAGCCGGCAGGAGGTGCGCTGCTCAGCCGGCCGGGCGGTGGTCGCGGCCGGTGTCTGCTCGGGCGCGTTCGCGCCGTGGGCGACGAGGGTAAGGCGGTCCTTACTGATAATGGTTCTCAT
>JBEBWQ010000163.1:0-5483 GCA_040392075.1 Microbacterium sp. | reverse complement strand
TCTCCTTCGCCATCTATGCCGTCATCGGCATGCTCTTCAGCCCGATCGGCGAAGAGCTGCTGTACCGCGGCATCGCACACGAGTCGCTCGCGCCACGCCTCGGAGACCGGGGCGCGGCCGCCGTCGACGCGGGGGCGTTCGCGCTCGTGCACCTCTCCCACTTCGGAATCGTCTGCATCGCCGGCGCCTGGGCGGTCCTGCCTGGGCCGTCACTGCTCTGGGTCACCGCGATGTTCCTCAGCTCACTGGTCTTCTCCGCCTTCCGCCGGCTCACCGGGTCCATCCTGGGCGCCATCGTCGCACACGCGGCGTTCAACCTCACGATGACCTCCATCATCTTCTCCTTCGTGCTCCCCTGAGCATCCGCGCGCGGGAATCGGCTCACCCTTGGTCATCGATCGTCCGCCGCGCAATGATCCGCCCGGGGCGGTGAGTGCCAGCGGCAGTGTCGACAGGGATCGTGGAAACGGTCGCCTCACAAAGTCGCGGAGCTCTTCGGCGCTCTCGTCCTCTCGTCCGATTGACGGGTCGACCGTGATCAGATCCGCGATCGTGTGACGCACAACCGGTCGGTGTGATCTCAACGCATTCCCGAAACGTGCCCGGGGAAGCCCCCGACGGATCCGCGCTGGGCGACCGTCGTCGCTCTATGGTCGAGGCGCCCCCGCGCGGGACGCGCCGCGTCGCACCGCGAGGACCGCGAGCACGAGAGCGGCGAGCATCGCCGCCCCGCCCAGCACGATCAGGCTCAGCACCCACCACGGAAGCGGCGCGGCCACCGAGACGTCGACGGTCGACCGGAAGCTCTCCCCCCGTTCGTTCACCCCCAGCACGGCGAGACGTGCCGTGCCGGTCGTCGTCGTCCCCGGCAGGACCGCGGTGGCGCGGACCTCGCCGTTCTCGTCGGCCGATCCCCTGCCCACCAGGCTCACGCGGTCGGATTCGAGCGAGAGGTACACGGCGGTGCCGGGCGAGTAGCCGCTGCCGCGCACCTCCACCGTCTGCCCCGACTGGACGACGGTCGGCCCGAAGACCGCCAGCCCGGCGCGCGGGGCCGGCGCCGAGATCCCGAACGAGACCCGCGGCGCGTCGACGTCGAAGCGCAGCGCGGGACCGACGACGCCGGCGGGACCTCCGTCCCCGGCCCGGCCTGCCGTCTGGGGGCTCGCGGGCATCCGTTCGCGGCCGACGCTCCACGCGGCCATCGCGCTGTCGAGCAGGCCGGCGCCCTCCTGCGTGAGGACCGGAGCCTGCGGGGCCGCCTGACCGACGACCGGAGCGGACAGTTGCACACCGGGGGCCTCGGCGCACAGCGAGCTGCCCGCCTGCAGCGCCGTCGCCATGCTGTCCATGAAGGA
This sequence comes from Microbacterium sp., assembly GCA_040392075.1. Classification (GTDB taxonomy): domain Bacteria; phylum Actinomycetota; class Actinomycetes; order Actinomycetales; family Microbacteriaceae; genus Microbacterium. The sequence continues at coordinate 4,125 of JBEBWQ010000163.1, read as the reverse complement.
GACGTCGATGCCGGCGTCCCTCGCGCGCTGCACGGAGCCGGCGATGCCGGTGTTGAGCTGCGCGACGAACAGGTTCATCAACGCCGCCTCGTTGCGATCGATCTCCGCGGTGCAGTCGAGCCCCCGGTCGGCGGGGAAGAGAGAGGGGTAGGGCGCGACCAGGATCGTCGCGTTCCCGCCCCGGGCCCGGATCGCGGCGTCCACCTCCCGCAGATGCGCGTCGATGCCGAGCTCCTGCACCGCGCGGAGCGCATTCTGGAACGCGGCGGAATCGGCGGTGCAGGTGTCGTCGATGCAGCGCTGCAGCACGTCGCCGAGGCCGGATTCCGCGGCTCCGACGCTCAGGAGCACGTGCGTGGCCGCGCCGAGGTCTCCCCCGACGGCCCGCAGCTCGCCGCGCAGGCTCGGGAGGCCGGAGTACTCGGCGCACCCGGCGACGGTGACCGCCGCCCAGTCGACCAGTTCCGCGCCCACGACCCGGGTGCCAGCGCGGCAGTCGGCGACCGTGTCCGACGCCGTGAGCTCCCCTGCGGTGAGCGCGGCGTCGCCGAGCATCACCAGATGACCGCCGTCGCCCGTCTCGGCGAGCACCGGTCCCGGTCGGGGTGTCAGCGCCGGGTTGCCGGGCCGCAGGACGGCGAAGGAGCCCTCTGCGGCGACGGGCTCGGCGTTGTCGCCCCAGGCGCTCAGGGCGAGCTGGACGGTGCCGGTCCCCTCGTCCACGGCCACGTCGAGCGTCCGGGCGACCCGGGCACCCTGGGGGATGTTGCCGACGAGGATGTTCGCCACGGGGCTCACCCGCGGATCGAGGTCCCCGGAGACCCCGAGCAGCAGCTGGACCGCGGTGGCATCGCGCGCGCTCGGGTTCTCGATGACCACCTCGACCTGCTGCACGCCGCCGGACTGCAGGACCGGGGGCACCACGAGCTCGGCGGTGATACTGGCCTGACTCAGCTCCGCTATCAGCGGCGCCAGCTCCTCCATCGAGTCGACCTCGTAGGACCCCGCCCCGGTGACGCCGGCGATGCAGCCCAGCTCCTCCCGCCCGGCGTCCGAGATCTCGAACGCGATCGTCGTCACGGAGAGCTCGAAGCCGAGATCGCGGATGTTCTCGACCACCTCGCACGCCGGCACCTCGCAGTTGCTCTCCCCGTCGGAGACGAGCAGCATCGACGCTCCCGTGCGTCCCTCGGCCATGAGCTGGTACGCCGCCTCCTCGAGGGCCTCGCCGGTGGGGGTCCCGCCCCCGGTGCCCAGCCCCTGGATGGTGTCGAGCAGGGAGCCGGTACCCGCGTGGGATCTCACCGGCACCACGAAGGAGCCGGGCGAGCAGCCGCCCGCGCCGCCCGGGTAGGTCCAGATGCCGATCTCGGCGCCGACCGGCTGCTGGCGGATCACCTCGGTCAGCGTCTTCTTGGCCGTCTCGATCCGCTCGCCCTCCATCGATCCGCTGACGTCGATGATCAGTGCGAGCGCCCGTTCCCCGTCGCTGCGCGCACTGGACCGATCGGGATCGTCCTGCGCGCCGGAGGGGATCAGACCGGTGTCGGTGAGGGTGATCGTGTGCACGAAGAGAGGGGGCTTGCGGCTGATCACCGGGAAGGTCCGCGACTGGTCGAAGAGCTCGAACTCGAAGATGGTCAGCCGGATGCCGACGACCACGTCGAGCTGATGCTCCAGCAGGATCGACAGCTCGGTCGGCTCATCGGTGCCGAAGCTCAGGGTGGTGCTCTGCGCGATGGCGTACTCGACGCCGATGTAGGCGCCGAGCATCTCGTACGCCCTGACCTCGAAGTCCAGGCCGGGAGAGAACTCGACCTTGCCGGTGATCGCGGCGCTCACGTTCACCGTCGCCTCGCGAAGCGTCCGCTCCTCTGCGACGGATCGGACAACACCGTTCTCGAAGCGCAGACCGGCCTTGCGCAGGTGCGTGTAGCTCTCGGTCCTCGTGAGCGTCCCGCTGATCTCCACCGTCGCCGTGAGGTCGAGGTGCAGGTAGAAGCTCAGCCAGAGCGTGACCGGGCCCAGCGGGATGGCGAGGGCGCCCAGGCGCACGCTGGACTTCGAGGTGCGGGCCAGCTCGTCCAGGCCGGCCTCGCCGGTGTCGAACTGCGCGACGCTCTTGCGCTGGACGCCGAGCTCGGCGGAGAACGCCCCCGCGCCCGAGAAGGTGTCGGTGCGCTCCTCGATCTGCCGATGGGATATCTCCAGGATGTCGAGCCGGGGCAGGGCGAACGGGCTCCAGCTCTGGGGACGCGATACCTTCAGCTCGAAGAAGAGGTAGTTGCGGGTGACGAGCTCGACGGTGATCTTCGCGCTGATCCGTGCCGAGAGGCCCCCGGTGAGGGTGGCGTCGTCGGCCTCCGCCTGCGTGCCCGGGTCCGCCTTGAGCGGCTCCAGCTTCTTGAGCGGAACGCCCACCGTCAGATCGATCGATGGCGCGCCGCGCACCGGCCCCGACTGGATGCTCAGCGAGACCTTCGGCGCGGTCTTGCTGTCGAAGGCGCTCCCGCCCTGGCCGGCGCCGCCCTCATCCCGGTCCGCGCCCTCCTCGCCCGGCTCGGCGTCGCTCACCGTGGCCTTCTCCGACAGATTCAGCTCGTAGACCGTGCGATTGCTGTTGATGAGCTGCGTGTGCTCCACGTCGATCAGCGCCCCGCTGGCGGGACCCGCTGCCGCGGGCGGCGAGCCTCCCGCACCGGCCCGGGCCGCCGCGATGACGCCGTCGCCGGAGCCGCCCCGGGGGAGCGCCGCGAGGGCTTCCCCCTCGTCCGGTCCGGCCGCCGCCTCGGCGGGGTCCTCGCCGCCGCGCGTCACCACCGTCGTCGCGGGGACATCGATGGTCCCGGGGGTCGAACCGGTGTCCATCGGCTCGTCGTCGAGGAGCACGTGCGCGTTGCGGATCAGCTCGAGCATGCGCGCCTCGGTGGTGCGCACCACCTGCACGCCGCCGACGCGCTGCACGGAGACGATCCGGCGCATCAGCGCGTCCGGAGTGGCCTCGGTCACCGGCAGGATCAGGATCTCCCCCGGGTGCACGTCGACCTCGTCGGCGAAGGTCACCGCATCGGCGGTGACCTCGGGGAGGGCGCGCAGGTCCTCCGCCCCGAGCTGCACCACGTCGGGCGCCACGATCGTGTCGTCCTCACGCACCTGCTCGACGTGGAAGTCCACCGAGGCGCTGGCCTCACGTCCGGCGCCGTCGACGACCACGGCGGTGATCCCGTAGCTCCCGCTCGGCGCCGGGGTGCGGTACTCCCAGCGCACGCCCTCCGCCGTCTGCCGCACCGTCGCAGAGCCGAGATAGCGGCGGTCGCGCTTCAGGTGCACGGCCACCACGCCGGCCGCCGCCTCCGCGGTGCCGCTGAACGTCACCTCGCCGAAGCTCTCGACCAGGTCGATGCGGTCCCCGCGCGTGGGCGTCTGGATGGTCACCGTGGGCGGGGCGCCCGCGTCCGCGGGTCCCGCGAAGTAGCCGAGCCAGGTGATCCCCACGATCTCATCGTGCGCGGCCCAGACCTCGCCGGCGTTCTCCGCGACGACGACCGCGCTGACGCTGCCCGTGGCGGGGACACCGCTCGGCGAGGCGCCGAGGACGCCGGCGTCGGCTCCCTGCCGGCCGACGATGCCTTCCGCCGCGGAGGCCAGCTGCACGGAGAACAGCGAACGGGCGCCGAGCGGGACCGCGGGCGGCGCGAGGGCCTTCGTGGCTCCCGCCGGCACCGGATCGGCGGCGACGAGGCCCGTGTCGATGACCGCGCGGTCGACGTCCGCGATCGCCGAGGCGACCCACCCCACGACGGACATCTCGACCGCCTCGGTCTGCGGGGAGACACGCACCGAGAACTCGCCGAACCGGTCGAGGGGGACCGCGAGAAGCCCCTGGGCGAGCCCGTCCTGACCGGTGAGCGCGTCGCTCTCGGCGGCCGAGGCCCCGACGGCCAGCGCGGGGTCCTCCCCTGCGGCGACCACCTGCAGCCAGACGGCCGCGACCCCGTCGCGGGGCACCCCGCCCAGCCCCAGAGGGCTGAGGGTCGTGCCGTCTCTGGCCTGGGCGATGTCGAAGCCGGTCCCGCTCCCGGTGTCGACGAGCGGGACCGGGGCGATCGCGGCGCTGCCGCCCGG
>JBEBWQ010000162.1:0-5522 GCA_040392075.1 Microbacterium sp. | reverse complement strand
GGCTGCTGGAACTGACCGTCGTAGTTCGGGATGAAGTCGACGACGTCCTCGTCGAGGTTCTCGGTGAGGGCGAGGGCCGAGGGCGCCAGGCGCGCCTCGGTGTAGCGGGAGGCGGCCGGGCCGTCGTCGAGCGATCCGAAGTTGCCGTGCCCGTCCACGAGCGGCACGCGCAGGGCGAAGTCCTGCGCGAGACGGACCAGCGCGTCGTAGATCGCCGAGTCTCCGTGCGGGTGGAGCTTTCCCATCACCTCGCCGACGACGCGCGCGCTCTTCACATGGCCGCGATCGGGCCGCAGGCCCATCTCGGCCATCTGGAAGAGGATGCGGCGCTGCACGGGCTTGAGGCCGTCGCGGGCGTCGGGGAGGGCCCGCGAGTAGATCACCGAGTAGGCGTACTCCAGGAAGGAGCCCTGCATCTCGGCGGACAGGTCGATGTCCTGGATGCGCTCGGCGACCGTTGCGGCGGGGGGCACGGGGGCGGGAGTGCGGGGCATGGGCTTCCTGCGGGTTCGGGATGACGGAACGCTACGGCACGGGGCGCGGATCGGGTGCGGCCGGTCTGTGCGAGACTGGCCGGAATGCCCCTCATGCTACCTTCCGCCTCCGCCCAGGCCCGGAGCCTCGTCGGGGTGGCGGACGACCTCCTCGGTGCCCTCGACGGCACGCCTCGGGGTCTGCCCCCGGCCCGATCGGTCGTCCTCGTGGTGATCGACGGCGTCGGCGCCCTCGCGCTGCGGGCCCACGCGGGGCATGCGCGGACCCTCACCGCCGGCTCGACCAAGAGGGACGTGGCGCTGTCGGTGTTCCCGACGACCACGGCGGCGGCCCTCACCACGATCCTCACCGGGGTCGCCCCGGGCGAGCACGGCCTCGTCGGCTACCGCATCCGCGATCCGCGTCGTGACGTCCTGGTCAACCAGCTCTCCGGGTGGGAGAAGGAGGGCGTGGACCCGCTGACGTGGCAGGCGGCACCGACGGTGTTCGAACGCGCGGAGGGACGTCCGGTGTTCGTCGTGGGAACGGGGAAGTACCGCGGCTCCGGGTTCACCCGGGCCGTGCTGCGCGGCGCCGAGTACGTGGCGGCCGAGACCCCCGCGGACCGGGTGCGCCGCGCCTACGAGCTCGCGGCCGATCACGAGGGCGCCCTGGTCTACTGCTATCTTCCGGAGGCCGATCAGGCCGGGCACAAGCACGGCATGGACTCGGACGCCTGGATCGGGGCGCTGGAGGAGATCGACGGCGCGCTGCGGGTGCCGATCCCGGCCGGCGTCGGCGTGCTGGTGACGGCCGATCACGGCATGATCGACGTCCCCGTGCACCGCCAGCTGCTCCTGGGGCGTGACGATCCGCGCTGGGACGGCGTGCGTCTGCTCGGCGGGGAGCCGCGCATGCTGCACGTCTATCTGGAGGACGGAGCGGATCCCGCCGGGGCCGCCGCGGTATGGACCGAGCGCTGCGCGGGCTCCGCCGACGTCGGCACCCGCGAGGAGGCGATCGCTCTCGGGCTGTTCGGGCCGACGGTGACGCCGGAGGCGGCCGCGCGGATCGGCGACCTCCTCGTGGTCGCGCGCGGCGCCCGGGCCTTCTACGACGCGGAGGATCCGACGGGCCGCGGCATGGTCGGCCAGCACGGGGCGCTGACCCCGGAGGAGCGGCAGGTCCCCTATATCCGGTGGGGTGCGTTCGCCTCCTGACGAGGAGGCCCCTCGGCCGTGGGCGCAGGCCATCCGACGGGCTCGGAGAGCGGTGCTGCCCCGGAGGAGCGCATGTCGACGCGAGCGAGCGAGGGACCTGTCGCCCTCCGTCCGGGCCGTCCGTCTCAGTCGTCGGAGCGGGCGCCGAAGACGATCTCGTCCCACGACGGCATGGCGTTGCGGCGCCGTTTGCTCCCTCGCGCGGGGGAGTCGGCATCGTTGGTGTCGGTGTCGGGCTCCTCGTCCTCCGTCCCCGGGAGGGACTCGAGCGCGCGGTCCGCGTCGGCGGGGGGCTCGCGCAGCTCGAAGAGCGCGATCGGGCTCACCTCGCGCTCCTCGCGCGGGGCGGAGGGCTCCGCCGCCGGATCGAGGAGGTCTCCCGGAAGCGGCGCGGCCTCCCGCTGCCCGCGGCGGCGGCGCAGCGCCTCCAGGAGGTCAGCGGTGTCGGAGGCGGGTGCGGCGTCCTGCGGTGCGCGCTTGATCGCGGCCTCCTGCGCCGGCGTGGGCGCCGTCGCCTCCGGCTCGGGGTGCTCCGCGGCGGGCAGCAGTCGGGGCCCGAAGGCACCCGAGTCGAATCGGCTGTCGTCCTTGTAGGGGGAGACGCGTTCGCCGTCGACCGCGCGCAACCGCGGGATGAGGCCTTCGGGGAGCGGTCCCTGGCGGGAGAGCTGCGTCGCATCCGAGTTCAGCGGCGAGAGCGTGCTGCGACGGGGGTCGAAGGTCCACCGCGCGTCGTGCTCGACGTCGTTGGCCGTGAACTCCAGCTTCACCACCCAGCCGTCCGGCTCCTTCCAGCTGACCCACCGCTCGCCCAGGGCCGCGAGGTCCTCGAGCTTGGCGCGGATCGCGGTGCCGAACGTGGGCTGTGCATCGGGCTCCAGCTCGGTGCCGATCAGGACCGGCACCGCGAGCGCCTGGGCGACGATGTGCTCCCGCTCGGCGAGCACCGGTCCCTCGAAACGCTCGACATCCGCCACGCTCACACCGAGGAGCTCGGCGGTCTCCGCGGCAGAGAGTCCTGAGCGGATGTGGGCCTGGATGTCGCGCGGACTGGCGGCGAGGGGCGTGGCGGCCGGGCGGCTCTCCGCGCGGGCACGGCGAAGCTCCGTGCGCAGCACCTCGTCCATGGCGAGCGCGAAGCGGGCGCCGGACTCCGTGGCCAGCACGAGAACACCCTCTTCCGTGCCGACGATCGTGACGTTTTCCATGCGAATGTCCCTTGGCTGACTGTGCGTTCATGGTGTCATGCCCGACCCGGTGCGGTCGGGAATACTGTGGGCGTGCCGTGAGTTTGGGGTGGCGATGGGGGACGTATTTGCGAAATGCGCGCCGGTCGTGCAGACTGGCGCCGCCGCTTTCGGCTGTCCGCCTCCGGCCCCCTCACTTCCACCCCGACCTCTCTCCCGAAAGAAGTCCCCTGAATGGCTACCGATTACGACGCCCCCCGCAAGAGCGAGGACGACAGCGAGTCGATCGAGGCGCTCAAGGAGCGCGTGCCGGATAAGCTCTCCGGCTCGATCGATGTCGAGGACGCGGACAACCCCGCCGGCTTCGACCTGCCGGGTGCCGACCTCTCGGATGTCGAGCTCGACGTCGTGGTGCTGCCGGCTCAGGACGACGAGTTCACCTGCGCGAGCTGCTTCCTCGTGAAGCACCGCTCCCAGCTGGACCACGACAGCGCCGACGGCCCCATCTGCAAGGAGTGCGCGGCCTGATCCCGCGCGCACGCGCGCCCCGATCTCGACGACCGGGCTCCCTCCCCCCTCTGCGGGACGGAGCCCGGTCGTTCTGCGTTTCCCTCCTCGGGGGAGACTCCGCCTCCGTCGCCCTGCACTCCGTCCCGGTGATCCTGTGCTCCGCCGGCGTCATCCTGTGCGGAGGCGGCGCAGCCGACGGGCCCGCAGGCTCCGCGGCGCAGGCGCCTCGCGCCGGATGGCGGGGAGGTCGTGCGCCGGATGCCCGGAGGGGCCTCCGCGGGATGCCGGGAGCGAAGGCTCAGGACCGACGGCGCCGGGCGGACATCGCCTTCCCCCTCAGCGGGCCACGGTGTGACCGCGCGCCTCGGCGCGCGCGGCATCGATCGCGGCGGCGAGACGCTCGGGGGTGCGCGTGGAGATCGTCCACATCGCCACCGGGTCGTCGGGGTCCTCGAGCGGCACGACCACGAGTCCGCCGATCCCGCCGCGGATGAGGTTCCAGCTTCTCGCCGACAGCTCCGGCCCCCGGGCCAGGCGGGCCTCGTCGCCGGAGAGCGCACGGGGTTCCCCCAGCCAGCGGGCGTCGATGCGGGCCGGACCCGCCCGCAGCTCGGTGCCGGCGACCGAGATCCGAGGCGCCAGGGCGGACATCGCCGCGACCACCAGCACCCCGGCCGCGATGCCGAGAGCCAGCGCGATCACGGCGCCGGCCGGGACGAGGACCAGCGCGATCATGGGGCCGACCATCGCCGCGGAGACCAGGATCCACAGGCTCGGCGAGAGACGCTCGCGATAGCGCGTGCGTGCCGGGGACAGGGTGTTCTGCATTAGCCTCGTGGGGTGAGCGATTGCATCGATCTTCCCATTATCGCCGTCTCGGCGCCGGGCTATGCGCATCCGGGCGATGCCGGCGCCGATCTCGTCGCCGGTGAGTCGGTGCATCTGGGTCCCGGGGAGCGCGCGCTGGTGGGGACCGGGGTGCGCATCGCCCTGCCGGAAGGGTATGCGGCCTTCGTGATGCCGCGGAGCGGACTCGCGGTGAAGCACGGCGTGACGGTGGTCAACGCCCCCGGGACCGTGGATGCCGGGTACCGCGGCGAGATCAAGGTCTGCCTGCTCAACACCGACCGCACCGAGGCCTACGACGTGGCTGTGGGCGATCGCATCGCCCAGCTGGTGATCATGCCCGTCGTGCAGGCGCGGTTCCAGCCCGTGGCGGAGCTGCCCGGGAGCATCCGCGGCGAGGGCGGCTTCGGGTCGACGGGCTACCAGGGAGCAGACCTGCGGGCAACGAACGCCTCCGATGGGGGAGAGGCTGCTCGGGCGACGGCCGGGAGTCCTCCCCCCGTCGAGGAGCGCATGGCGCGATCGCGGCTCGCCGAGGCGGCCGCAGAGGAAGGTGAATGACGATGAGCGATCTGCATCTGCCCAAGTCGGCTCCCACGGATCGGGAGAGCGAGGGCCCGTTCGACGAGTCGGAGGCGAACCCCGTCCGTCCCTACATCGACCTCGGCGGCATCAAGGTGCTGCCCCGTGAGGGCCTGAACCTGCGCCTGGAGGTGGAGGAGCAGACCAAGCGCATCGTCGCGATCGGACTGGACTACGCCGATTCGTCCCTGCAGGTGCAGCCCTTCGCGGCACCGCGCAGCGGCGGTCTGTGGGAGGAGACCCGGGCCCAGGTCCTGGAGCAGGTCCGCTCGCAGGGCGGCGAGGCCGAGGAGCGTGAGGGCCCGCTGGGCACCGAGCTGCTGGCCACCGTCCCGGCGACCACGGCGGAGGGCGGCGGGACGCAGCGCGCCCGGTTCGTCGGCGTCGACGGACCGCGTTGGTTCCTGCGCGGCGTGATCCGCGGAGCGGCGACCGAGGACGGCGAGGCCGCCGCGAAGGTGGAGGACCTCTTCCGTTCGCTGGTGGTGGTGCGCGGAAGCATGCCCCTGCCGCCGCGCGACCTCATCCAGCTGAAGATGCCCGCGGTCCCGGGCACCGCGTGAGCACGCCGCTCGACCCGCCGGAGGACCGCGCCCTCTCGGAGGACCAGGCCCCGCCGACGGCCGAAGAGGCGCAGCCGGCGCCGGCGCGCGCCTCGGACGTGCTGGGTCAGGCGCTCGGGGGAGCGGCGGCCCGGATGGGG
>JBEBWQ010000161.1:0-5566 GCA_040392075.1 Microbacterium sp. | reverse complement strand
CGAGGGTGAGAGTGAGCGGCACCGCCGGGACCGGACCGAGCACGGGCGTCGCGACCCAGGTGCCCATCCGCCCCGCCCTCCACGCGGACGTCCCCGTCAGCGACGTCGCCATCGTCCCCGCCTCGATCATGAGGGCTGCACGGGTCCCCTTCCTGCGTACCGATCGCGAGCCCCGCCGATGTCGCCGCGGTCGTCGTCGCCCGATCATCGAGGCCAGGGCGACCGAAGCCGGCGAACGGGAGGCCCGCCGGATGGGCCCCCGAGCTCCGGGATAAAGTGGCGGGATGACCACCGAACCCCGTGACCGCCGTGTCCTGCTGGCCAGCGCCCCGAACATGCGCGACCTCGGCGGCATCGCCGTCACCGACGGCGTCGTGCGCCCCGGCGTCGTCTACCGGTCGGCCACGCTCGCGCACCTGGACGGCGACGACGAGCCGGCGTTCGAGAGACTCGGCATCACGACCGTGTACGACCTCCGCACCGCGGCCGAGCGCGACGGCGCCCTCGACCGTCTCCCCGCGGGCACGCGCTCGGTCTGGCTCGACGTCGTCGGCGACGCCCCCGACAACGTCGCCGCCAGCATCCCCACACTGCTGTCGAACCCGGCCGCACTCGAGGACGTGCTCGGCGGCGGACGTGCGGAGCAGTACCTCGCCGATGCCAACCGGAAGTTCGTGAGCCTGCCCTCCGCGCGCGCCGCCTACCGGGCGTTCTACCTCGACCTCATCGACGAGCAGCGCACCGGCGCCGCCCTCTTCCACTGCACCACGGGGAAGGACCGCACCGGCTGGGCTGCGACCTCGTTCCTGCTCCTCCTCGGAGCAGCGGAGGCCGATGTGCGCGCCGACTACCTCGAGACCAACACCGACCTGGCCCCGGCGCTCGCCCCCCTGCTCGAGGGACTCGCCGCCCGGGGCGTGGACGTCACCCTGCTCGATCCCATCCTCGGTGTGCGCGACAGCTACCTCGACGCCGCCCTGGACGAGCTCCGCACCCGCTACGGCACCATCGAGGACTACGCCGTGAGCGGCCTGGGGCTGACCGCCCCGCAGATCGACGCGTTCCGGCGGCGATTCACCCAACCCCGGTAGAGGTCCCGGGGGTCAGCCACCCGGCCATCGAGGAGAGGGCCGGGCAGAAGCGCCGCCTGCGGGATCGCGTCTCCCCCGGTCACTCCATTGATGCCATCACCGGCTGGGTCCGCGGCGCACCGCAGAGCCGTCGCGCTCCCCGTCATCGCCTCCGGCGCCGCCCTCACCCTCTCATCGGGCGGGCACGGCCGGGCTCGGCGCGAGTGACGCGTCGAGCGCAGGGAACGCGCGCAGGACCATGTCGACGAGCCGGTCGAGCGGGCGGGTGAGCGGGTCGGTGGCGGGGACGCCGAGCGCGAGCTCGTACTCGTCGATGGCGTCATCGATCTCGCCGTCGCTCATGTGCTCGTGGTTGATGGTGACCCCGATGACCTCGGTGTCGGCGAACGCCTCGATCAGCTCGATCTCGCTGGCCACGCTCGGCATCGGGAACATCGGGAAGTCTCCCAGGGTCTTGCGTCTGGGCGCGTGCTGCACGATGACGCCGGCGGGCCTGCTCCCCCGCAGGATGTAGGCGGAGGTCAGATAGGCGGGGTGGCTGAGCGCGCCCTGACCCTCGACCACGATGACGTCCGGGTCCTCTCCTTCGAACGCGGCGACGACCTGGTTCTCCACCTCGCCGGAGCAGAACTGAGGGACCAGCGCGTCCAGGGCCACGCCGTACTTGCCGCCCTGGATGAGGGTCGTCTGCCCGGTGCCGACCATCACGGCCCTGATGCCGCGGGCGTTGAGCGCCTGGACGAGCAGCGTCGCGGTGGTGCGCTTGCCGATGGCCCCATCCGTGCCGAGGATCGCGATCCGCGGGCAGGTGACGTCGAAGATCCGGCCGGAGAAGGGGTGGAGGTCCTTCTTCGCCCGCGGGCGTCGCACGTCGGTGATCGTCACGTCGGCGCGGAGGCTGGCGGCCGCGAACTCGATGTCGTCGCCCAGGAACTCGTGGAGGCCGTTGATGATGTGCATCCCTCTGGCGATGCCGTCGAGCAGCACCACGCGCTGAGCTGCGGAGAGGAGCCCGCTCGCGGGGGCGACGCCGCAGATCAGGTAGTCGGGCACGAGGCCGGCGTGGGCGATGCTCTCGGCGAGGCTCGCGAGCACGGGGATGCCGTTCGGCGTGCCGTCCAGGAGGGCGCCGGCGTCGGCTCCGGACCGCGTGCTGTCGATGACGCTGAGGATCTCGTACTTCTCCGAATGCCGTACCAGTCCGTTCGCCGTCTTGCCGTCCTGCTCGCCGAACTGGCCCTCGCAGTAGACGACGGCCGTCGTCCCCGGGGGCAGAGCGGGGAAGGGGGCGTTCGCATCGGACGGATCGGTGCCGGGAAGAGACGGGAGCATGGCATTCCTCTGAACAGTTCAGAGGAGGCGACGGAATCGTGGCGGGGCCGGAACGCCCAGCGGTCAACGAGAAGTCTTCCCTGATCCGACATCTGTCGGTGTTCCCAGGGTATCAGCCGTGCGGTCGAGCGGACCGGGATCCCCCGGTACAGCACCGGCCACACGGCTTGCGCCGAGTCTTCCCGCCCGCCGCGCTGCCTGCCCGCCGGAGCGGCACGACGAAGGCGATGGGCGCCGTGCGGGCCTCCGTCTACAGGATCAGGCCGGCGACGAGGGCGATCACCCCGAGCGCGGGCGGCGCGCCCTGCAAGAGAGCGGCCGCCGCCCGGCCGGGCCCGGAGAGCACCAGCACCACGGCGGCGGCCGCCATCGACCCGGCGCCGACGAACACGAGGGTGGCGCCCACGACGGAGTGGCCGAGGGCGAAGAGCACGATGCCCAGCACCACGGCGAGCGCCAGGAAGAGGTTGTAGAAGCCCTGGTTGAAGGCGAGGACCTTCGTCGCCCGCGCCTCCTCCTCGCTGAGCCGGAACACGCGGCGCACCCGCGGCGTCGTCCAGGCGATCGACTCCATGAAGAAGATGTAGACGTGGATCAGCGCCGCGATCCCGGTGAGCACGAGCCCTGCGATGGCCATGGTGAAGTCTCCCACCTCGGGGGCGGTGCTGGCTAGATCGGTCCGGCCGGGCACGCCTCCGCAGAGCGACGGGCGTGCCGCGCGCGATCCGGACGTCGCGCCTCTGTATGCGCCGGCAGCCGCAGTCACATGAGTCCCCGCGGGAGGGCTTCGCTCCCTCAGCCGAGCCGTATGGTTCCGGTGTCCGCGTGCTCCGTGGGCGTGCGATCCCTCCGGTAGGTGATGCTGTCGTAGCCGTGCGTCACCGGCTCGCCCTTCTCGTCGACGGAGACGAACACGAGCCTCTCGATCGTGAGGATCGTCTTCCGGGTGATCATGTTCCGCACCTCCGCGCGCATGGTCAGCGAGGTCCGGCCGAAGTGGGTGGCGAGCAGGCCCATCTCGATGAGATCCCCCTGGCGGGCGGACGCCTGGAAGTCGATCTCGGAGATGAGCTTGGTGACCACCCGGTAGGTGCCCAGCTGCACGATCGCGTAGATCGCGGCCTCCTCGTCGATCCACCGGAGCAGGCTCCCGCCGAACAGCGTCCCGTTGGCGTTCAGGTCCTCCGGGCGCACCCACTTGCGGGTGTAGAAGTTCATCGTCGCCGCGGTGATGTCGGTGTCCACGCCACCAGCGTAGGGAGGCCGCGTTACAGGCGGATGTCGTCCCTCATCGGCCATCGCCTCCACCGGCCGGGATCCGCTCCGCACACGACGGGACCGCCCCCTCTCGACGGTGCGAGAGGGGGCGGTCCCGGTGGTATCAGTCGCGGAGGTGTTCCTTCGCGTCGTTGCGGGCCTTGACGGAATCCCGTTCCGCCTCGGCCTTCTTCACCTCGGCCTCGGCCTTGATCTCCTCGGCCTTGTCCTTCACCCGGTCGACGGTGTCCTCGACCGCACGACCGGCCTGCTTCGCGGCCTCGCCGATCGTCTCTTTCGCATCATCCAGAAAGCCCATATCGGTGCTCCTTTCACGTGGGGACTGCGACGCTACCCGCTCAGGCTGGGAGTGAGTGGGGCGTTCACGCCTGCACCGGGTCCCCGGGGATCGCTCGCCGCCCGGCTCCCGCGAGCAGTCGAGAGCCGGCGATGGCTACCGCCTCGACCACATGGAGGTCACACCGAGAACGCTCCGACGAACAGCAGAGCGAAGAGATAGATCGCCAGCCCCAGGAGGAAGCCGACGGCTCCGGTGACGATGCCCGCGATGGCCAGGCCTCTCGGCTGACGCGTCTTCACGGCGACGATCCCCAATACCACGCCGATAGCCCCGAGAATCATGCTGGCGATCACGAGCGCCGCCCCCGCGGGGGTCGCGAAGAAGATGATCATGAGCAGGAGGCTGGCGATCCCTGCGATGAGACTTGCGACGGATGCCCATCGGGTGGCGGAAACGTTGGTCGGCTGCTGCGTCATTATTTATCTTCCTTGATGTTCGGACGTCGTTTTACGCCCTCAACCTACAGTCCTTTGTCTTCCGCTGTCGGGAATCGACGACGCGTCAGCGGCTATCTCCGCCTGCACCCCTGCTGCGGACCGCAATCTGCGTGGAATATGCGCGTTCTGAGCGTGGCGTCGAAGCGGAGGATGTGTTCTTATGAATAGAATTTCAGCTTGCTCTAAAAAATGGAAACGGATCGAGGGAGAGCCGTGACAGACGAATATCCGAGCCGGACGCTTGCCGATGCGCCGAGGGCCGACGAGGGATACTACGGGCCGGACAGCGTCTCCTGGCGAGTATTCTCAGACCCGGGCTCGATGCTGGGCGCCAAGAACGCTGTTTTTCTGCAGATGCTCGAACCGGGAATGATGACGCATTTCCAACGCGTCTCGCTCACGAATGAAGGCCCGGAGCAGCTGGTGGCGAGGTTCGACCGGACTTCTGCGTATCTCCGTGACGCGATCTTCGCGGACAGAGCACACGCAGACGCCGCTGCCGCGCACGTGGACCGCCTGCATGAGCGTGCGTCCTGGACCAACCCGGAGACGGGTGAGGTCGTGAGCGCCAAGCAGCCCGAATGGCAGCGGTGGACCTGGTGGACCTACATCTGGTCCGCGGTGCGCGGATACCAGGAGTTCGGGCCGGGCATGTCCGACGAGGACGCGGATCGCCTCGTGCAGGAGTCCAGAAGGGGCGCGGAGATCCTGTTCGTCCCCGGTCCGTACTTCGAGAATTTCGCGGATCTGGATGCTTACATCCGGGAAGAGCTCAATTCAAAGGCTCTGACCATTTTCGCCGCATTGGCCGGTCATTCTTTGCGTCATCCCGACGTGAAGGGACCCGTGGCGAAATGGGCGACCCGCCGGGTGATCAATGGCGTCTTGTCGTTGTTGCCGGAGAGTGCCCTGTACTTCTACGCGGTTGAGGATCGAAGCGCGAAGGAGTTCACACGAGGCGCCCGCTTCACCAAGTGGATGGCGAAGCTCGCCCGCAAGAATCGGTCCGCCGAACAGCTCATTGCCGAGGCGATCGGCGATTCGATCGCCAAGCCATATCAGAGGGTGCGCCCTTCGAAGCGGTGAGC
>JBEBWQ010000160.1:0-5607 GCA_040392075.1 Microbacterium sp. | reverse complement strand
GGCCCCCGGGCCCGCCCCCCGCCCCCCCACCCCCACCCCCCACCCCCCCGCGCGCCCCCCCCCCCCGCCGGCGGGGGGGGGGGGGGGCCCCGGCCCCCCCCGCCCCTCAGCGTTCCCGGACCCTCGGGCGCGAATCGATGACCGCGGGACGAATCCACGGCACGGGGACACTGCACGACCGGGGGACGGATGCACGATCAGGGGACGGACGCACGACGAAATCCCGGAAACGGCCCTGCATCCGTGCCCTGATCGTGTGGCGGTGCGCGCCGAAGCGGGGCGCCACGGGGGACGGTGCGCTGCGGAGGCGGGGCGTCAGTAGTAGACGTTGACGTCGAGGCCCTGGGGCGACCATTCGTAGAGGTTCTGCGCGCGCCATTCGGGCATGCCGACGCAGCCGTGGCTCATCGGGGTGCCCCAGTTGCTGTGCCAGTACACGCCGTGCAGAGCCTCGTCTCCGTTGAAGTACATGACCCACTTCACGTCGGGCTGGTAGTAGTTGGGCGCCTTGGTGAGGTCGGGGTTGCCCATGTTCTGCGAGCTGGTCTTCCAGCCGATCCGGAAGGACCCGGGCGTCGTCTCCCAGCCGGTGGTGCCCGAGGAGACCGACCAGGAGTCGATGACCTCGCCGTTCTCGATCATGTAGAGACGCTGCGCGGACAGGTTCACCGAGATCTCGCGGTGCACGGCATCCGTCTCGAACGGGGTCTCGGTGACCGGCAGCGGCAGCATGCCCTGTCCGTCCGCGAGGAGGCCGGCGAAGTCGTCGCCGGCGCCGGAGAGGTCGCCCACCGTGCGGCCGGTCTGGCCGGGGGACAGCTCGCGCAGGTGCTCCCCGGAGGAGTTCACCACGACGCGGGCGTTCACCGGGGCGCGGTTGACCGCCTCAGGGACACCGGCGATGCCGGCCTGGATGGCGGCACGGTCCGGGACGATCGCGAGCACGCCGTCGACCGGCTCGACGCGGAACCAGGAGGAGGCGGTCGCGGGGTCGATCGGGACCGTGCGCTCCTCGCCCACGTAGAGGCCGAGGGTGCCGAGCATCGTGTTGACCTCGCCGGCGGTCGTCGTCGCCGAGGAGTCGGCCACGGCCGGCTTCCAGGGGGACGGCGCGGAGGAGAGCGGCACCGAGGGGTCACCGGTGACGAGGCCGGCGGAGAGGTCCTGCGCGAGCGCGTCCAGATCAATCCGCTCGCCCGTCACGGCGGGGGTGGTGACGAAGGACGAGGTCGCGGTGTCGAAGACCACGCCGGCATCGGTCGGGTCGGTGTAGGCGGCGGGGAGTGCGCGCCGGAGCGCCGGTTCGGCGACGGCGGGGTCGATGGCGACCTCCGCGGCGACCGGTGCGGAAGACCAGGCGGTGAGGTTCCACAGCGGGTGGGAGGCGAAGACGTCGTCGATGAGCGCGGCGGCATCCACGTGGGCGCCGATCTCGGCGCCCGTCAGCGCGGCGGATCCGCCGGTGCCGGAGAAGGTGAGCTGGGAGCCGGCGATGCGGTTCTCCACGGCCTCGGTGGCCATCCCCGGCGTCATCCAGCCGACCGATACCCCGGCGACGGTGGTGCCCGGTGCGATGAGCAGCAGCGAGGCGGCCGTTGCCGCGCCGACGAGGGCCACGGCGCCCACGCCGAGTCCGATCCAGAGGCCGCGGCGCTTCTTCCGGGGCGGCGTGGCGGGGGCCCACTGCGCGGGGGGCTCGCCCGCGCCCGTCGTGCCGGCGCCCGTCTCCGCGTCGCCGGAGGAGATGATCGGGGCCGCTGCGAATGCTGCTGTGGTGTCGGTGTGGCCGGATCCGGTGCCGAGGAGAGCCGTCGCGGCCGTCTCGCCGGAAGAGACGGCCGGCGCCTCCGTGACGATGTCCTCCTGCCGCGGCTCGGTGAGGAGGAGGGGCTCGTCTTCGGCGGGCTCTGCGACCTCGAGGGTCGTGGCCGCGGGCTTGGCAGCGTCGACTTCGTCCGCCTCGGGCTCTGTGGCTTCCGCGGTCTCGTCCGTGAACGCCTCAGCGGCGTTCACGGCGAGGGCGTCCCCGGCGTCTCCCTCGGGAGCAGCGCCGGTCTCGGTCTCCGCCGGGGCGGGAGCCGCCTCGGCGACGAGCAGGTCGTCGGGAGAGGGCGGGTCGTCGGAGGACGACTCGGCCCCTGACTTGGCCAGCAGATCGGTCACGTCGATCCCCCTAACAGGACATGTCTTCCCATTTTAGGAGACGCATGATAACGGGACGGCAACGATGGAGAAGATCGGCGCCGGCGCGGCCGCTGCGCGGCGCGGTGAGGGTGCGGGATTCTGCGGGGAAGCGGGGAGGAGGACGGGTTCTCAGCGCAGAGCACGCAGTCCGGCGACCAGCCCCGCCGTCACCGCGACGACGGCGAAGCCGAGCCCGATCCAGATCTCGCCCATCGACCACCAGGCCATGGTGACCCCGGCGTAGACGAGGAGCTCGACCAGCGCACGCAGAAAGGGGTGCAGGAGGAGGACCGGCCGGGGTGAGAGGAACAGCCCCCAGATGAGCAGCACGAGGACGGGGGCACCCACGCCGACCACGATGTTCCAGGGCAGCGACCAGAAGGCGAAGCCCCAGAGGGCGAGGGACGCCAGCGCGGCGATGAGCACGATGACCCGCACGATCTCCAGCGGGGTGACGGCGGGGCGCAGACCGGTGGCGGGCGTTTCCTGGGACATGGCCACAAGTCTAAGCGGCAGGGCGGAGGGCTCCGGCCGGGTCAGGGGACGGGGACCTCGTCGTCCGGCACGGGAACCTCGTCGTCCGGCGTGGAGAGGTCGCTGGCGGGCGCCGGAGCCTCGTCGTCGGACGGGGGCTCGTCACCGACGGGCGACGGGCCGTCGCTCTCGGGCGCCGTGCCGGCGGGCGCGGCCGGATCCTCGGGCTCGGCGGCCACCCCGTCCGGGGCCGTCGGGGGCTCCTCGGTGAGAAGGGGCCCGTCGGACTCGATCCCGTCGATGAGAGGGGCCGGCGGGACGGGCTCCACAGGTGCCTCCTCCGGGTCGCGCAGGAGGCCGCAGCCGGGATCCGCATGCAGTTCGCCCAGCGTGGTGGTGGCCTCGGGGCCGGTGAGGTCGCCGGCGACGTAGAACAGGCGGACCTTGCTGCTCCCGGTGTGGAGGAAGGGCGGCCGCAGCGCGAGCACGCCGAGGCCGTCACCGTCGAGGGTGACCTCGGCGCTGCTGCTGCTCAGGATGCCCCGGACGATCCCGCGGACCGTGGCACCGGGTGCGCCGGAGATCGTCACCAGATAGGTGCCCGCCGCCCAGCTGGAGGAGCACTCCACCGTCGTGTCCAGCCAGGTGGGCGTTCCCGAGGGGAGCCCCGGGATCTCACCGGGGTCGGTGCCGTCGGGATCCGGGGCAGCGGGATCCGTGCCGCCATCGCCGTCGGGATCGGTGGTGCCGGAGCCACCGTCGTCGGGGTCGGTGTCGCCGGGGTCGACGGGATCCGGGTCGGTCGGCGCGGGGTCGGTCCCCCCGCCGGCGCCCTGCTGCTCCTCGCCGGTGCCCGGCTGCTCCCCGCCGAGGCCGGGGTCGGTGGGCCCGGGGTCCCCTCCGGCGCCGGGGTCCGTCGGTGCCGGGTCCGTGGGCTCCGGGTCGGTGGGCGTGGGATCCGTCGGTTCGGGGTCGGTGGGCTCCGGGTCCGTGATCCCGGGGTCGACGACGTCCGTCCCGTCCGGCCTCTCCGCCGGCGCCCCGGCTCCGGGCGCCTCGGGAACCGGGTCCTCCCCGTCGGCTCGGGAGTCCTGCGTGGGCGGCATGCCGCCCGGCGGCGTCTCGGGCGCCGTCGGGGGGAGCAGCGGAAGGGGCGCGGTGAGCGAGGGGGGAGCACTCTGGTCCGGAGAGACCTCGGTCGAGATCGCCGAGGGGGCGCTGTCGTCCGCCGCCGGGAACGACATCGTCGCCCCCATGCCGTTCAGGCCCGGCAGCACGGCCGCGGCGGCGACCACGCCGGCGACCAGAAGGCCCGCGGCGCTGATGCCGGCGAGCGCGCCGATGCCCCCGACGCTCCCGGCTCCGACGCCTGCGCCTCCGGCTCCGACACCCGCACCGGCACCGTTCGCGGCCCCGCCGGCGCCTCCGGCCGCGCCGGCCGCCGCTGCCCCGCCGATCACCACGTCCGGTATGACGGCCGCCGGCATCGCCACCGGAGCGACCACGGCGGCCGACCCCTGCAGGGCGGCCGCGTATCCGGCGGCGCCCACGGCGCCGAGCACGAGGGGGAGCATGACCAGAGCCAGGCGGGACGAGACGTCCTTCGCCTCCGCGGCGACCAGGAAGCAGCGGGTGCACTCGCCGAGATGCCTCTCCAGCTTGCCGCGATCACGGGTGCCGAGCGTGCCCAGGGAGTAGCCGCCCAGGCGCTCGATCGTCCAGTGGCAGTCGGACCCCGCCTCCGTGGAGCGCAGGTGGGCCTGGATCCAGGCGGCGCGGAGCCCCTCGCGGGCCCGGAAGGCGAGCTGCGAGACCGCGCCGGCCTTCATCCCGAGGAGCGGGGAGATCTCCGCCGGCTTCATCTGCTCGATCTCGGTGTACCAGAGCACCTCCTGCCAGCGGGTGGGAAGGCTGCGGAAGGCCTGCGCGGTGAGCCCGCGGTCCAGGGCCTCTTCGACCGCCTGGTCGGACGTGCGCGGATCGGGGATGCTGTCGGCCTCTTCGAGGGGCGACTCCGTCCGTGTGCGCCCCCAGGCGGCAGCGGTATTGCGGATGCTGGTGAACAGATAGGCGCGGAAGGAGCCGTTGGGACCGCCGCCACGGCGGATCGCCTGGTAGATGCGGGTGTAGGCCTCCTGCACCAGGTCGTCCGGGTCGATCCGCGAGGTGATGGAACGGGCCACCGCCATGCCGGACCCGTAGTGGCGACGCCAGAGTTCGCCGAACGCCGCCGGATCGCCGGATCGGGTGCGCAGCACCAGATCCGCATCAGCGGTCGGATGGTCGTGAACGGTCTCGTCGTCGGTCATGAAAAAAGAACCCCGTCCCATTGTGGTCCCGATCGGCCCGTCTGGCCAGTGCCCGTCGGAATCCGGAGGAGATTCCCGGCGGACGCGGCACGCCTCCTCCGGCGTTCACCCCGGGGCCGCGCTGCCGGCGCCTGCCTTCCCGTCCGGCGCCGGCGGCGCGGGCGCGCGCTCCCGGCGGCGACCCCGGCCGGCCGGGTGCCGTCGGGTATGCTGGACGGGTCGTGACTGGCGTCTGGGTGGGTCACCACCGGGGAGCGACCACAGAGGAATCGACCGCGCGCCTGGGCCGATGAGCATCCTTCTACCCCCTGTCGAGGAGACCGCCATGACCGACCCGACCTTCACCGCCCCTCTCTCCGAGGTCGACCCCGAGATCGCCGAGGTGCTGGAGCGCGAGCTGAACCGCCAGCGCACCTTCCTGGAGATGATCGCCTCCGAGAACTTCGTGCCCGTCTCCGTGCTGCAGTCGCAGGGTTCGGTGCTCACCAACAAGTACGCCGAGGGCTACCCGGGTCGCCGCTACTACGGCGGCTGCGAGGAGGTCGATGTCGCCGAGTCCCTGGCGATCGAGCGGGCCAAGGCTCTCTTCGGCGCCGAGTTCGCCAACGTCCAGCCGCACTCCGGCGCCACCGCGAACGCC
>JBEBWQ010000159.1:0-5651 GCA_040392075.1 Microbacterium sp. | reverse complement strand
AGATGAAGAAGATGGGCTCGATGAAGAAGATGCTGGGGATGCTCCCCGGCATGGGCCAGATGAAGCAGCAGCTGGACGACTTCGACGAGCGCGAGATCGATCGCACCGAGGCGATCATCCGGTCGATGACCCCGGGGGAGCGGCGCAACCCGAAGGTCCTCAACGGCTCGCGCCGCCTGCGCATCGCGCGCGGTTCCGGCATGACCGTCACCGATGTGAACCAGCTCGTGCAGCGCTTCGAGCAGGCGGCGAAGATGATGAAGACCGTCGCCCGCGGCGGGGTGCCGAACATCCCGGGCATGGGATCGATGGGCCGCCCGGGCGCCTCCGCCAAGCGCGGGAAGAAGGGCAAGGGCGCCTCCGCCGGCCGGCCGCGGTCGGGGAACCCGGCCAAGCGCGCGGCGGAGGCCGCGGGTCTTGCCGCGGCCAACCCGAATCCCACCGGTTCGGGCTTCGGCCTGGGCGGCGGCGCCGCGGCTCCCAGCGAGACCGACCTCGCCGAGATCCAGAAGCTCTTCGGCAAGGGCTGAGACGACCGCCCCCGCGGTCCGGCCTCTCCCTGTCACGAACCGCCGGCGTCCCTGCGAAGTGCCGGCCGTTCAGGGCGACGGGCGCAGGGAGACGGCGAGATGCGGCGATCGCCGCCGCGCGGGATGATCCCGGGCTCTCCGACACGGCGGGTCAGAGCGCGAGCCCGTGCTCCTCGCGGAGGACGGTGAGGCAGCGCTCCGCCTCCTCGCGGGTGCGCGACGCGTTCCAGCCGAGGTGGGGCGCGAGGGCCTCAGCGATCGCCGTCACCCCGTCGGCGTCGATCGCGCCGACGAAGGCGAGGCTCGTGCGGCGCAGCACGACGTCTGCGACGTGCCGGACGTGCTCGTGCCGCACCATCCACTCCAGCTCCCGGGCGGAGAGCGCGTCGCCGAGGATCGGCCGGTCGTCCGCCTCGGCGAGGAACGCCCGCACGGCGAGGGCCCGGGTGCCGTAGCGCGCGACCAGCATCCGCCCGCGCGCGGAGTCCAGGTCGTGGTCACGCAGCCACGCGGCCAGCCGGCTCACCGGTCGCGGGTAGTCCCGGCCGCCCCCGATCGGCAGGCCCCGCGTGCTCACCCGGCGCGGGAGCCCGAGCTCTCCGAGCACCCGGTCGGCGAGGGTCTCGCCGAGGGCGCGGAAGGTCGTCCACTTGCCGCCGACGAGGCTGAGCACCGGCGGGGCGCCGGGCTCGGCCCGCCGCTCGATGCGGTAGTCGCGCGAGACGAAGCCCGGCGCCGTGCCGTCGTGCCGGGGGAGGGGGCGGATGCCGGAGTAGCGGAACACGATGTGCGCGGGCAGGACGACGATGTGCGGGAAGACGTGGGCGATGAGATCGAAGAAGTACTCGACCTCCTCCGACGTCGCACGCGCCGGCTCGCGGGGGTCGGCATCGATGTCGGTCGTCCCCACCAGCACCCGCCCCTTCAGCGGGTAGATGAGCACGATTCGGCCGTCCTCGTGCTCGAAGAAGATCTCCCGGCCGCCGGTGGCCCGGAGCAGCTCCGGGTGATCGAGCACGATGTGGGAGCCCTTCGTCCCGCCCAGGAACGCGGTTGGGGCGCCGAGGGCGGCATTGGTGAGATCGGTCCAGGGGCCGGACGCGTTCACGACGATCTCGGCCGCGACGGTGAGCTCCTCCCCGCTCTCCCGGTCGTGCAGGCGGACGCCGCCGGGGCCGAGGCCCGTGGCCTCGACGAAGTTCAGCGCGATCGCGCCGGGATGCGCGGCCTCGCCGTCGCGGAGGACATCCAGGGCGAGGCGCTCGGGGTTGCGCAGCGAGGCGTCGAAGTACGTGGCGGTGTACCGGAAGCGCGGGGAGAGGTCGGGCAGCTCCCGGCGGGTGCGGCGCCGGCCGCGGAAGCGGTGGCGCGGCACGGCTCCGCCGTCGCGGGAGAAGAGGTCGTAGATCGCCAGACCCGTGCGGATGAGCAGGGCGCCGCGCTCCTGAGGTCGGCCCTGGCGATGCGCGAGGAAGCGCAGCGGGGCGGCGAGGAGCCCCGAGAACGTGCGCGTGATCGGGATGGTCGTCGGCAGGGGACGGACGTAGTGCGGCGCGGTCTTCAGCAGGTCGTTGCGCTCGCGGACGGACTCGTGCACCAGCCGGAACTCGCCGTTCTCCAGATAGCGGATGCCGCCGTGGATCATGTGGCTGGAGGCCGCGCTGGCCCCCGAGGCGAAGTCGCCGCGCTCGACGAGGAGGACGTCGACCCCCTGCAGGGCGAGGTCGCGGAAGGTCGCGATCCCGTTGATGCCGCCGCCGATGATCAGCACCTGCGTGCGTCCGCGCTCCCGCACCGCCGCGACCGCGGCTCGCAGCTCCTCGGCCCCGCCCCCTGCGCCTGTGTCGAGATCCATGCCGTTCCTCGCCTCCGTCCGACTCGCTGTCCCTTCCATCATCCCTGGTTCCTCCGTGCCCGATTCCTTCCCGTCGCAATAACTGTCGCTCTCCGCACGTCGAAGCGACAGTTATTGCGACGGGAAGGAGCGCCGCAGAGGTCGTAGGCTGAGCGCAGGATCGCGGGAGCGAGAACGGAAGGAGCGCAGCGTGGCGGATCACATCGTGGCGATCGACCAGGGAACGACCTCCAGCCGGACGATCGTGTTCGATCGGGCGGGGCGCGCGGTCTCCTCGGGCCAGCTGGAGCACCGCCAGATCTTCCCGCAGGCGGGGTGGGTCGAGCACGATCCGGCGGAGATCCTCCGCAACGTCCGGCGCACGGTGCGGACCGCCCTCGACGGCGCCGACCTCACCGCCGCCGACATCGCCGGCATCGGGATCACCAATCAGCGCGAGACCGCGATCGTCTGGGAGCGCGACACGGGCCGGCCGATCCACCACGCGCTCGTCTGGCAGGACACCCGGACCCAGCCGCTGATCGACGCCCTGATCGAGGAGGGCGGGCACCGCCGGTTCGCGGCCAGGACGGGCCTTCCGCTGGCGGGCTACTTCTCGGCCTCGAAGATCGCCTGGATCCTCGACGCGGTCCCCGGCGCGCGGCGGCGGGCGGAGGCGGGGGAGCTCCTCTTCGGCACCCCCGACACCTGGGTGCTGTGGAACCTCACCGGCGGCGCCGAGGGGGGCGTGCACGCGACCGATGTCACCAACGCCAGCCGCACCCTGCTGATGGACTTGCGCACGCTCTCCTGGGACGACGAGCTGCTGGCCGCCTTCGATGTCCCCCGCGCGATGCTGCCGGAGATCCGCTCGTCGGCGGAGGTGTACGGGCACGTGGCCCGCGGCCCGCTGAAGGGGGTGCCCGTCTCCGGCATCCTCGGCGACCAGCAGGCGGCGACCTTCGGGCAGGTCGCCTTCGACCGGGGCGAGTCGAAGAACACCTACGGCACCGGCAACTTCCTGCTGGTCAACACCGGCACCGAGCCCGTCCTCTCCGAGAACGGGCTGATCACCACCGTCGCCTACCAGTGCGCGGGCGAGGCCCCTCGCTACGCCCTGGAGGGATCGATCGCGGTGAGCGGGTCGCTGGTGCAGTGGCTCCGCGACAACCTGGGCATCATCCAGACCTCCGCCGAGGTGGAGACCCTCGCCCGCACGGTCGAGGACAACGGCGGGGTGGTGATCGTGCCGGCGTTCTCCGGCCTCTTCGCCCCGTACTGGCGGCCCGACGCCCGGGGGGCGATCCTCGGGCTCACGCGCTTCGCCACCCGCGCGCACATCGCCCGGGCAGCTCTCGAGTCCAGCGCCTTCCAGACCACCGAGGTGCTGGATGCGGCCCTGGCCGATGCCGCGAACGGCGGAGGCGAGCGGGCGATCGCCGAGCTGCGGGTCGACGGCGGCATGGCCGCGAACGACCTGCTCATGCAGTTCCAGGCGGACGTGCTGGGCGTGCCGGTGGTGCGGCCGGCGGTGCTGGAGACGACGGCGCGCGGCGTGGCCTTCGCCGCCGGCCTCGCGGTCGGCTTCTGGGCCGACCTGGACGAGCTGCGAGGCCTCTGGCGGGAGGACGCCCGCTGGCACCCGACGATCGACGACGCCGAGCGCGGCCGCCTCCTCGCCCGCTGGCGCAAGGCCGTCACCCGCACCTTCGACTGGGTCGACGACGACTGAGCCGGGCGGAGGCGTTCGCCCGGCTCACACCGCGCTGGCCGGGCCCTCGCGGAACTCGTGGATGAGGTGCTGCACCACCGCGCGCAGGTCGCCGTCGTGCGCCTCGGCCACGGCGAGCTGGCGGGCGTAGCTCGCTCCGCGGTCGAGGATCGTCTCCAGGCCGGCGAACTCGGCCGCGCAGCCCAGGTCCTCGGAGATCGGCGCGAGCTCCTCCACGACCCGCGCCAGGTGCGCGCGCACCGGCTCCTGGCGGCCTGAGGCGTCGACGATCGGCTCGGCCTCCAGGCCGTAGCGCGCGGCCCGCCACTTGTTCTCCCGGTGGAACCAGGAGGGGAGGAGCGGGAGATCCTCGCCCGCATCCAGCATCCGGGAGAAGTGCTCCACGAGCACCTGCACGAGCGCGGCCACCGAGGCGAGCTCGGGAAGCGTGGACATCCCGTCGCAGACGCGCACCTCGATCGTGCCCCAGCGAGGGGCGGGGCGGATGTCCCAGCGCACCTCGGTGGCGTCGGCCATGACGCCGGCGTGAACCATGTCGTCCAGGTACCCCTCGAACTCCGGCCAGGTGCGCAGGGGCCAGGGGAGACCGGCGGTGGGCAGCTGCTGGAAGACCAGGGCGCGGTTGGACGCGTATCCGGTGCTCTCGCCGGCCCAGAACGGGCTGGAGGCGGAGAGCGCCTGCAGGTGCGGGAGATAGGCGGTGAGCGCCCCGATGATCGGGAGCACCTTGCGGCGGTCCTCGACGCCCACGTGGACGTGCACGCCCCAGATCATCATGTTGCGACCCCACCACTGGGTGCGCTCGATGAGGGTGTGGTAGCGGGTCTTGTCCGTCACGGACTGGTCGTACCACTGGGCGAAGGGGTGGCTGCCCGCGGACAGCAGGGTGAGCCCGGCGGGGTCGGTCACGGTGCGCACGGCCGCGACGGCGTCGGCGATGTCGCCGATGGCCTCCGCCACCGACATGCCCACGCCGCTGGTGACCTCGATGGTGTTGGTGAGCAGCTCGCCGGTGACGGTGTGCCGGGCCTCTCCGCCGCGTTCCTCCAGCGCCGTCAGCAGTTCCGGGGCGCGCCCCACCAGATCGCCCGTCTCGGGATCGGCGAGCATGATCTCCCACTCCACTCCCACGGTGGAACGGGCGGAGGGCGCGAAATCGAGCGTCATCCGCACAGTTTCCCATGCCGCGGGCGGTTCCCGCGGACGCCGTCCGGGTGCGACGCCCGGCGTGCCGGGACTGCGCCTGCACGCCGTCGGAACCGCGGCGGGTCACGCCGTTCCGTGACCGTGGCCGCGCGGTGGGTCGGCCCGCACTTCCGACGCTGTGCAGGGACGGTGGAGGGACTCGCGCACCTCCGGTGCCACGGGACCCCGGGAGATCTGGCAGAATGGAGGGTCGGACGGCCTGCTCGACCCTCTATCCAGCATGCCGCCCACCCGCAGAGCTTCCGCCGGATGTGCACCCCCACCATCCCGCGTCTGGTTCGAACTTCCACATACCATTCAGGAGAATCGTGGCTGTCAAGATTCGTCTCAAGCGCCTGGGCAAGATCCG
>JBEBWQ010000158.1:0-5664 GCA_040392075.1 Microbacterium sp. | reverse complement strand
TGGGCTCAGGATTCACGCCGTTGCAGTTTACTTTGCAGCGGTGATTCTTGCCGCGTCCTTCCTGAGGCGGAGGTACCGGCGTGATTGCTTGCCTTATCGTAAAGACTCGCTTGTCGGAAATCAGTGAATTCGGGCTTGCTGAGTGAAGGAACCGGGGTGAGAAAACAACTGAGGCCCCTGCGTTGGATGCAGGGGCCTCAGTTGGCTATTCGGTAGGCGAGGGATCAGCCTTACGCGCTGCCCGGAAGGGACTTGACGTTCGAGTCGTTCAGCGTCACACCACCGCTGGTGACCGAGATCGCGATGGCGGCCCGGACGCGGCGGCCCAACGGCAACCATGCAGCGCTGCCCGTCAGAGTCTCGGCGTACTCGAGCACAGGCACGGGCACGGTCACGGAATCGTCCGCGGGAACGTTCACCGGCTTCGGGCTCAGCAGCGTCAGATAGACGTAGCTGTCGATGTTCATATTGATGGTCCAGGTGTATCCCGCGTGAGTGAGCGTCGGGCCCGTCAGCGGCTGACCTAGGTAGGTGAGTGGAGCGCCGGCAATGGGGCCCTCGAGCGAGTACTCGACGGTCATGTCGTCAATGTCCCAGCCCGGTCCCACATTCGTCACGGTGGCGCTGCCGCCGAAGGTGCCGGTGACCGTGCTGCCGGCCTCGTTGGCTCCGATCAGGGTGAGATTGCTGCCGCTGGCGACGCCGAGCTGAGTCTGCGGATTGGTGACGCTCGCTGCCGCCAGCGGGGCCGTGGCGGCAACCGCGACGACGGGAACCGCCCACGCGGCTGCCTTCATGACGGTGCGGCGCGGAACGCCCTGGGGCTCGAGTGCGATGATTTCGTCGGTCATGTTTCCCCATTCAGAGATTGGTTTCGTGCACGCATAAACGGTGCACATCCGTTGCAGTGCTCTCTCCCCCCGAGGGGAGAACACCCATGACCATGGTGTTGCCGGGGAGACCGGAAGGAGGGGCGATCATCAAGATCTGTCGTTCGTGGTATCGGGGACGGCGGAAAGAGTTGCAGTACCTCTGTTATCTCCGCTTAGTCGACGGAGCGAGGGCCAGAAGAGATCGGTCGGCGCGGAACAACCAAGACCTGGTGAACTGATCCGCCGGGATCGGCGGCGGGGAGGTGCCCTCCGCGTGTCGGAGCTGTGCGGAAACGGTATGCTGGGTCGAGTTTGCGGGCGTGAGCCGGGGGGCTCGTCATCACGCACCTGATAACAAGGACCGGGAAAGACGACATATGACACTCGAAGACTATCTGCGCATTTTCCGGCGGCACTGGCTCGGTGTTGTCGCGCTCACGATCGTGGGGGTGCTCGTCGGCGGTGGCGTCAGTCTGCTGATGCCCCGTGTCTACCAGGCCGATGCCAGTGGATTCGTCACCGCGCAGAGCGACGGGAACGCCGGGATGGCATCTGTGGTCGATTCCTACTCGAAGTCTCGGGCGAAGTCTTACGTCGAGCTCGCGAAGGATCGCAAAGTCGCTGAACGAGTCATCGCCGACCTCGGCCTGGATGCCAGCCCTCAGGCTCTCGTGACCCGGATCTCGGCCACGGTCCCGGCTGACACGGTGACCCTGCGGGTCACCGCGAGCGCTCCCACCGCCCAGGGAGCGCAGGATCTCGCCAACGCCTGGATCGTGGCGCTGTCCGATGAGATCGCCGAGCTCGAAGGAGGGGCGCTCGAAGGGACTGATCCCGGAAACTCCCGCGGCGTGGTTGCCCTGGTCCCGCGCGAGACCGCGGTCCTGCCGTCCTCGCCCAGCTCGCCGAACGTCCGCCTGAACCTCGCTCTCGGTCTGCTCGTCGGTCTGGCCCTCGGTATCGCGTATGCGATCGTGCGCAACATCATGGACAAGCGCATCCGCTCGGCTGAAGCGGTCGAGCGCGAGTTCGAGGTCCCCGTGATCGGCACCCTTCCCGTCGATGACGTGCTGCGGAAGTCCTCGGGGCGGCTGATCGGCACGACGAGCGCCACCGCGCAGAACCCGCATCTGAGGCTTGCTGAAGCGTTGCGGGAGTTGCGTACGAACATCCAGTTCGTCAATGTCGACAATCCGCCCCGCATCATCGTCATGACCAGCCCCTCGCCACAGGATGGCAAGTCGACGATCGCGGCGAACCTCGCGCTCGCGATGGCCGAGACGGGCCGCCGGGTCATCCTCATCGACGCCGATCTGCGACGTCCCACGGTTTCCGACACCTTTGGCATCACCGAACGCATCGGGCTCACCGACATGATCGTCGGAAAGGCACAGATCGCCGATGTGCTGCATCGCGCCCCCCAGAACCCGCAGCTCTATGTGCTGCCCGCGGGCACGATCCCTCCGAACCCGAGCGAGCTGCTCGGGTCGCAGGCGCTCATGGACTTCCTCAACAAGCTCGCGGAGCACGCGACCGTGATCCTGGACGCGCCGCCGCTGCTCCCCGTCACCGACAGTGCGATCCTGGCAGCCCGGACCGATGGTGCCATCGTGGTGATCAGCGCCGGAAAGACGCATATCGATGAACTGGGCAAGGCACTGACCAACATTCGCAAGGTCAACGGTAAGACCCTGGGCGTCATCATCAACCGGGTGCCGATCAAGGGAGCGGATCGGGGTCAGTACGGCTACTACGGAGAGCACTACGGGTATGTGGGCTCGGCGCATCAGCCCGACGGACCGACCGACGACCTGTCCGAGCAGCTGTCCGCCACAGGGCGGAGCTGAGCTGCACACGGTCCGACCATGGTGAACGACGACCCACTCGAAAGGCAGCTCGCCGCCCTGTTCGTGACGGAGGAGACGGGGGCGGCCCCGCCGCGCCGAGAGCTCGACCCCTCGTTCTTCTCCGTGCTCACTGTCTGCACCGGAAACATCTGCCGGTCGCCTCTCGCCGCCGGCCTGCTGCGGATGAGACTGGGCGCGCTGACGATGCAATGGGACGCTGAGAGTCCGTTCGCGAGAGTCTCGAGCGCCGGGCTCGGCGCTGTGGTCGGAGCGCCGGCAGATGCGTCGGTGCGGAGCATCGCCACCGGCCTCGGCATCGATCTCGATGCGCACCGCGCGCACCAGTTCGACGCGCGGGCCGCCGAGAGCGCGCACCTCGTCCTCACCGCCACCCGAGAACAGCGGGATGAGGTCGTCGCGCAGGCTCCGCTGGCCGCCTCGCGGTCCTTCTCGCTCGTCGAGTTCGCCCGACTGCTGGACGAGCTCGACGCGGCAGGAGGGATCGATCGCCCGCGCGTCCCGTTTCAGCGTCCGGGGCGCGCGGGCCGACATCTGCAACGGCTGGTCGGCGCGGCCCATGACCGCCGTCAGGGGCGTGAGAGCCTGTCCGCGGATGACATCGACGACCCGTACCGGCGTGATGCGGAGATGCATCGCCGCGTAGCGGACCAGATCGACACGGCGACCGCCCGGATCGCGGCCTGTTTCCGTGCGGTGCTGGGCTGAGGGGTCGAAGCATGACGGACGATCGACCGACCTTGGACGGGTCGCCGGGGGAGTCGGCGCCGTCGACCTTCGGTGTGCAGGGACGGTCCCGGGGTTGGATCCGACGGCTGGCCGGTCATCCGTTGGCACATCTCGGGGCGGCGATCCTCGTGCTCGCGCTTCTCCAGGGCTTCGTCATCAAGCCGTTCACCGTACCCTCCGGCTCGATGGAGCACACGCTGGAGGTCGGCGATCGGCTGCTCGTGAACCGCCTGGCCGGAGCACCGCAATCCGGTGACGTGGTGGTCTTCACGGCTGACCCCGGCCTGTGGCCGAACGGCCGGATCGATGCCGCGGATCCGGGGGTCTGGGATGCGCTGAAGCACGCTGCGAAATGGGTGCTCGGCGACCTGCTCGGCTTCGGCCCCACCACCGGGCACACGCTGGTGAAACGGGTGATCGGTACCGCGGGGCAGACCATACGCTGTTGCGATGCGGAAGGACGACTGCTCGTCGACGGCGTCCCGCAGGACGAGCCCTACATCGTCGACGACCTGCCCTTCGAGCCCGGCGCTCTCGACTGCTCGACCGCGCCCCGCTCACTGCGCTGCTTCTCCGCGGTCACCGTACCCGAGGGAATGCTCCTCGTTCTCGGTGATCACCGTTCGGCCAGCTCGGATGGCATCTTCCTCTGCCGGGGGGATGCCGAGGAGCAGACCGACGGCGGCTGCGTGCGATGGGTGCGCGAGCGTGACGTGATCGGCGAGGTCGTTCTGGTCTTCTGGCCACTGGGGCGCATCGGCGGCCTGGCCGTGGAGTCCGGAGTGGGGGCATCGTGACGGTGCCGGCGGGGGCATGCCCTGAGAGCCCGGACAGTTCGGTGGCACGGCCGATGGACGGCTACGCTCGAGAGGGTATGTCCTCCTCCCATTCGCTCACTCTGCTCGCCCTGGACGTTCCCGTCGGCGTCGACATCCGGGGTGCCGCCGCCGATGCCGCAGTGAATGCGATACGGGCGGCTTGGGGGCCGCTCGTCGTCGGCACACCGGCTGCGGCCGGGAGAAACCTGGATTTCACGGCGGATGAGACCGCGGGGATCGAGCATCTCCTCGACAGTCTGAGTTCGCGAGTAACGCTCGAAGGCATCGAGGAGCGTTCCGGGGAGCTGCTCATGCTGCACGCCGCAGGTCTTGCCGATCCGGCGTCCGGGAGGGTCATCGCCTGCGTCGCCTCGTCCGGCACGGGCAAGACCACGCTGTCCCGCACTGCGGCCGGCCGCCTCCACTACGTCACGGATGAGACTGTGGCCGTCACCCCCGAAGGCGTGGTGATTCGTTACCCCAAACCGCTCTCGGTGAAGCAGCCCGGAGGAGGATACCGGCCCAAGCTGCAGCACGGGCCGGAGAGCATCGGTCTCACTCTCGCGCCAGCCGAAGGGCTCGCCCTGGGTGGCATCGTGCTGCTGAACCGGATCGAACAGGACGATGCCTCCATCGATCAGGAGCCGCTGCCACGCGTGGAGCCGCTCGGACTGTTCGAGGCCATCGTCGCCCTCGTCCCGGAGCTCTCCTATCTCTCCCGCATGCAGCGACCGCTGCACCGGATTGCCGTCGCCCTGCTGAGCACCGGGGGAGGGCGACGCCTGCACTATCGCGAAGCGACGGAGGCGATCCCGCTCCTGAAGGAGATGCTTCGGGATGCTCCGTCCTGGGGAACCGCGGATACAGGACTGCTGCGCGGCTCCGCCACCGAGCTCGAGCTCTGGATCGCTGCACGGCAGACGATGCTCGCCTCCGGGTCGTCCTCAGCGGCCGCCGAGCCGCTGCGCACCGCGGCGGCGCTCGACGATCTGCTCATCGATCGCGACCGGGGGATGGCGCTGATATTCAGCGGCAACAGGGTGAGCCTTGTCAGCTCCATCGCCGCCGCCACTCTGGTGGCTGCGGGGGATGGCATCGGGCGAACGGATCTGCGCGACTATCTCGGCGCTCTCTTCGGAGACCCGCCCGCCCCGGGTGAGGACGGTGTCGACCCGGTCGACGGTGTGATCGATTCCCTCATCGATCACGGATTGCTCGAGCCGTCTGCGACACGCTGAGGGAGATCGAGCGCCGACGCCGCGGGCTGGTTCTCTTCTGACGGCTGGCAGCCGCGCACGTGAGGGGACTGCGACGATGGTGTAAGCGCCATGTCATCGCCGCAGAAGTCGTCGACGGCTGAGAACAAGGATGCTCAGCGCG
>JBEBWQ010000157.1:0-5716 GCA_040392075.1 Microbacterium sp. | reverse complement strand
CGCGGAAGGCGATGTCGGCGCGGTCGCCCACCTGCACGTCACCGGTCACGGTGCCCGCCAGCACGAGGGAGGTGTCGTCCACCCGCACGTCGGCGATCGATCCGTTCACCGCGACGACGACGCCGGGGAGGATGTTCTGGAAGCCCATGAAGTCGGCGACGTACGCGGACTTCGGGCGGTCGAACAGCTCCGACGGGGTGCCGTCCTGGACGATCTCGCCCTCGCTCATCACGATGATGCGGTCGGAGAGCGTGATCGCCTCCTCCTGATCGTGCGTGACGTAGATCGAGGTGGTCCCGGCGTCGTTGTGCAGGCTCCGCACCTGCTGACCCATCTGGTACCGGAGCTTGCTGTCGAGGTTCGACAGCGGCTCGTCGAAGAAGATGATGCCCGGCCGGGCGGCCAGAGCGCGCGCCAGTGCGACACGCTGCTGCTGGCCGCCCGACAGGGCGGTCACCGGACGCTTCTCATATCCTGCAAGACCGACGGCCTCGAGCATCTCGCGGACGCGCTTGTTGCGCTCTGCTCCGCGGACCTTCGCCACCTTCAGGGGGTAGGCCACGTTCTCCGCGACGGTCATGTGGGGCCAGAGCGCGTAGCTCTGGAAGACCATCCCGACCTTCCGCTTGTCGGCGGGGACGAAGACCTTGCGGTCGGTGTCCACGACGACGCGGTCGCCGAGCGTGACCTGGCCGGTGGTCGCTCGCTCCAGGCCGGCCAGACACCGCAGGGTGGTCGTCTTGCCGCAGCCCGAGGGGCCGAGCAGGGTGACGAACTCCCCGGAACGGATCGTCAGATCCAGTCCGTGCAGCGCCGACTTGCTGCCGTACCGCTTGGTCAGGCCGGAAACGAGGACCTCAGTCATGCTGATATTCGCTTTCTCGGTGGGTGTTGCTCAGAGAGTGATTACTGGGCGTTCGGGTTGACGAACGTCTGCTCGATGAACTCGAAGTAGGGCTTGTTGAACTCCTGGTCCTGGCTGGACCAGGGCAGGCGGTCGACGTCGTCCAGCGACGGCATGCCCAGCGGGCCGGGGGCACCGGGAACAACGCTGTACGAGATGTCGATGTTGGCGAACGCGTCCTGCGCCTCCTCCGTGAACAGCCAGTTCACGAGCAGGTTGGTGGCGTCCGCAGCGGGGGCGTCCTCCGCCATGCACAGTGCGGTGCGGGTCAGGAAGTTGCCGCCGTCCGCGAGCGGGAAGACGAACTCCAGCGGGGCGCCGAGCTCCTTCTGCTCCAGGAAGTAGCCGAGGAAGACCGCAGCGCCCACCGGGAAGCGGCCGCTGGCCACCTCGGCGGAGACGTTGCGCTCCGGGTCGACGTACTGCAGGTCGCTCGCGGCGAACGCCTTGACGAACTCCTCGCCGAACTCGTCGGCCTTGCCCGTCTCATCGGTGCGCAGCATGCCGGTGAGCATGTGACGCAGCGCGCCGCCGTTCGGGTTGCCGATGGCGACCTTGCCGTGCCACTCGGGCTCGATCAGGTCGAACCAGCTCTTGGGCGCGTCCGCCGCCGACACCATGTCGGTGTTGTAGACGAAGCCGAACATGCGGTGCGCGAAGTAGACCGCGGTGTCCATGTAGAGCGTCGGCTCCCAGCCGTCCGGACGGTCGAGCACGATGTCCGGAGCCACGCAGAGACCCTCGCGCGCGGCGGCCGGCGAGTCGCCGCCCCACCAGATGTCGCCGATGCGCGAGCCGGTGGCCGCCTCGGTCTGCATGGTGGTGAGGATCTCGGCGTCGCCCTTGTTGACGAGCTCGAGGGTGATGCCCGGGAAGCGGTCCTCGAACACCTTGAACAGCGGAGCGGCGGTGGAGGCCGACACGCTGTAGAGGGTGATCTCGGTGTCGCCGGAGGCGATCGCCGCGTCGTAGAGCGCGTTCATGTGCGCGCCTGCGGCCTCGCTCGAACCGGCGATCTCGATGCCACCGGCAGCGCCGCCGGTGGGCTCGGTGGTCGCGGCGGGCTCGCTGCTGCCGGAGCAGCCGGCGAGCACCGCGAGCGCGCCGACGGCGACGGTCGCCGTGGCCAGGCGCAGAGTCGGGTGGAACTTCATGGGTTTCCTCCTATGTGAGTGATCAGGATGCGATGTGGGACAGGGACGTACTGGCACGGCCGGCCTTGGCCTGGGCGCGGGCGATGATGCCCATCACGATCGCGCCGACGACGACGACGACGGCAGCGGCCATGAGGATGAGCATGAACAGTGCGGCGGCCATGCTGAACTTGCCGTCGACCAGCAGCTGGTAGGCGCCCAGGGCGACGGGGGTGACCTTCGGCGGGGCCAGCAGCATCGGGACGGCGAGGTTGCCGATGATGAACAGTGCCGCCAGGAACCATCCGGCGAAGAAGCTGGGCGCCACCAGGCGCAGCACGATCGCGCCGAGAACCCGGAGCGAGCCTGCGCCGGAGATGTGCCCGGCCTCCTCCAGCTCCGGGGAGAGCTGGGCGAGCGCGCCCTCCGCGATCCGGCTGGAGACCGGGATCGTGGCCACGATCAGCACGATGGTCATCAGGGCCGCGGTGCCGTACAGGGGCCGGAAGGCCGGGATGTACAGGATGGCGAACATGTACGCCAGCGCCAGCACCAGGCCGGGCAGCGCCCACGAGATCCACACCGCGAAAGAGGTGTAGGCCTTGAGGAACCCGCCCTTGCGGGCCACCACGTAGGTTGTGAGGAAGGCGACGGCCATCGAGCCGAAGCCGCCGAGGATCGCCAGCTGCGCCGTGGTGACGAGCATTCCGGAGAGCTTGGGATCGGTGAGAACCGTCACGTAGTTGTCCAGCGACAGCCCCAGGCTCATCACGCCGTAGATCTTCTGCATCGAGCCGAGGATCATCGCGATCAGCGGGAGGACCAGGGTCAGCAGCATGAAGACGCAGATGAGCGCGGTGAACACCCACCGCAGGGGGCCGAGCTGCTGCGGGTCGCGCTTGGCGCTCTTCCCGGTGAGGGTGGTGAAGCTGCGGCCGCGCAGCAGGAACCGCTGCAGCAGGAACAGCACGAGCACGAGCACGATGAGGATCAGCGCCAGCGAGAAGGCCCGGGTGTACTCCGCCGGCACCACGTCTCGCACGTAGCGGTAGATCTGGGTGGAGAAGACGTAGATGCCCGCCTGGCGGCCGATGATCTGCGGGCTGTCGAAGGACTGGAAGACCAGCACCGCGATCAGCAGCGCCGCGCCGGTGATGGCGGGGCCGACCGAGGGCAGCGTGATGGTGAAGAAGGTGCGCGCGGTGCCGGCGCCGCTGATCGCGGCCGCCTCGTCCAGCGCCTGGTCGCGGTTCTTGAAGGCGCCCAGCATGAGCAGGTACGCGAAGGGCAGGTAGCCGAGCGAGAGCAGCATGATCAGGCCCGGCCAGGTCTGGATGTTGAAGACGCCCTCGGGCATGCCGAACATCATCAGCACCTGGTTGATGAGACCGTTCTGGCGGTTGCCCAGCATCAGCCAGCCCATGGTGTGGAACAGCGGCGGGATGAAGAGGTTGATGACCATCAGCGGGGTGAGCCACTTGGCGCCCGGCACGTTGGTGTTGGCCGCCACCCAGGCGAACAGTCCACCGCCGGCGATGGCGATCGCACCGCAGACGACGACGAGGATGGTCGAGTCCTGCAGCGTCCGCCAGGTCATCTCCGAGGTGAACGCGGCGACGAAGGCATCGAGCGTGAACGGGGCGTCCTGGGTCGGCAGGCCGTCGCGGAAGCTGCCCAGGATGATGGTCGTGACCGGGTAGACGAATACCAGCGTCAAGGCTGCGACGAAGATCGTCCAGAGGGTTCCGCGCGTGATGCTGCGAACCATCGACATGCGTCGATCGTGGCGGAGGTCGATTCCGGTCACTGTGCTTCGTCCTTTCCGCGGATCGGAGCACGTCCGCTCGGAGTCTCCCGAGGCGCGACCGCCCTGTCCGCAATGCTGTTCAGCGTATTCAGACCTTCTCCCCTCTTCTTCGGCCGGTGCTCCGAAGTCCCGGCGATCCTGCCCGACACGGTGTCGGGTTAGGGTGCGCTCATTCGTTATCTTCGGCGCGTCGCGGGCGCTCGCACGCGGGTACCGTACCCCGCGAATATGAACGCGACCAGGGAGAAGGAGGGGTCTGAGCGGGGCCGGAGCCCCAGGGGGAAGGGCCGGGCACCCGCTGCCCCGCCACGACAGCGGAGCCCGGCACCCCCGGCGAGACCGGCCCACCCTCCCGCCAGAGAGCGGGAACCCAAAGGGGAAGGGCCGGGCACCCGCTGCGGTACCCGGCCCTTCCCGGGGTGTCAGAGGCCGAAGGCCGCCAGCACCCGGTCGTTCTCCTCCGGCACGCCGACGGTGATGCGGACGCCGCCGCCGTGCGGGAAGGGACGGCTCATCACGCCCTGCTCCTCGAGGCGTGCGGTGAGCTCGGGCACCGAGCCGTGGATGAAGATGAAGTTCGACTGCGTCGGCAGGTGCGAGATGCCGGCGGCGTCCAGCGCCTTCAGCACGCGCTCGCGCTCGGAGACGATGATCGCGATGCGCTCGTCGGCGGCCTTCAGGCCCTCCTCGCTGAAGCCGGCCATGGTGGCGGCCTCCGCGGCGATGTTCAGGGAGAAGCCGACCGAGACGCGGCGCAGAGCCTGGGCGATCTGCTCCTGGGCGATCGCGTAGCCGGCGCGGATGCCCGCGAGGCCGAACGACTTGGACAGCGTGCGCAGGATGACCAGGTTGGGGAACTCGCGCACCAGCGCCAGGGTCTCCCCCACCGGCTCGGCGGTGACGAACTCGCGGTATGCCTCGTCCAGGACCACCAGCACGCTGTCGGGCACGCTCTGCAGGAAGGCGCGGATCTCGGACGCGCTCAGGAAGCCGCCCGTGGGGTTGTTCGGGTTGCAGAGGTAGATGATCGCGGTGTTCTCGTCGATGGCGGCGCGGAAGGCGGCCAGGTCCATCGCCCCCTCGCCGGTGAGGTCGATCGCGCGGGCCTCGCCGCCGGCGAGGCGGATGGCGGGGATGTAGGGATCGAACGACGGCCATCCGTAGAGGCCGTTCTTGCCGGGTTCGACCACGAGCTGTGAGAGGGACTGGACGAGGTTGCCGGAGCCGTTGTCGACGGCCACCCAGCTGGCGGGCACGTCGAGGGCGTCGCCGATGGCGGCCCGGACGGCGGCGCGGTGGTAGTCGGGGTAGCGGTGCGCGCGGCCGATGGCCTCGATCATCGCCTTCTGCACGACCTCCGCGGGGGCCCACGGCATCTCGTTCTGGGAGAGGCGGACGGGCGGGGTGACCGTGCGCACGGGACGGTCGGGGGTGGCGGTCATCTGGTCGATGACGGCACGGAACTCGAGCGACATGGGTGTCCTCACTTCTCAATCATACATATTGAATATAGATATTATGTCGAGCACAGGAGACAGCGTCAAGACGGCGGATCGTCACGCGACAGCGACTGGGCGGCGCCACCCGCGAGCTTCGGTCTCGAGTGGCATCCGTCCCGCGTTCACGTGACAGCGCCGGCCCGCAGCGGGCAGCCCTGCGTAGCCGGAAGCCCGCCGCGCTGCCACGGGCGGCGATGCCGGAGGCGGCTACGCCCGAGCGTAGCGGGAGGACTTGCTGTGGCGGGCGGCGGCACGGGTCGCGCGATCCTGATCGCGGTCCGCGATCGCCGCCACCATCTCCAGGTGGATATCCAGCCGGTCGGGGCTGGACGGCGCGAGGTTGTCCGCCCCCTCGAAGCCTCCGGTGATGTCG
>JBEBWQ010000156.1:0-5791 GCA_040392075.1 Microbacterium sp. | reverse complement strand
CACGTCCTTGCGCTCGGCCACGTTGTGGGACAGGGTGAGGCCGCTGACGCCCGGGGTCGAGCGGTCGCGCAGCAGATCCTGGTCGAACTTCTCCGCGTCGAACATCCCCAGCACGAGGCCGGGTGCGACCTGGAAGAACAGGATCTCGCCGGGTTCGTCATGAAGCGGCGTCCAGCCGAGACCGTCGCGGTAGAAGCGTCGCGCCGCATCGAGATCGGGAGTGGCGAGGGTGAGGAAGTGCAGTCGCTGATCCATGGCACCAGTCTTCCCGCGACATCCGACAATCGCGACCGACCCCGGGCGGCAGGGGAGCCGCCCGGGGTCAGGGTGGCGAACCCACGAGAATTAAACTGACATAATGTACATTATCGGCTAATTCGATAACGGGATGACCGGTGGGGTCGTGTCAGCGGCCAGGCCTAGAGCAGGCCTAGAGTGAGAGCGTGATGGCACGTCGCGTGGAACCCGGGGACGACGACGGCGCATACCCTGAGAACGCCCGCCTGGGTGCGATCCTCATCGGCGTCGCGCTCGTCGTGTCGGTGATCGGCAGCCTGGGCGCTCCGCTCATCACCTCGGTCGCCACCGGCATGGACGTCTCTCTGGATGCCGCCCAGTGGACTCTGACCGTCTCGCTGTTCACGGGCGCCATCGCGGCGCCCGTGCTGGGACGGCTCGGCACCGGGCCGCTCCGTCGCCGGACGATCCTGATCGCCCTGGGCCTGGTCGCGCTCGGCGGCGTGTTCACGGTGCTGCCGCTGCCGTTCTGGGGACTGATCCTGGGGCGGGCCCTGCAGGGTTTCGCCTTCGGGATCAGTCCGCTGCTGATGAGCGTGGCACGGGATCATCTGCCGATCGTCCGCTCCGCTCCGCTGATCGGGGCCCTGGCGGTGACGACCACCGTGGGCATCGGCGTCGGCTACCCGCTGATGGGCCTCCTGGACCAGGTCGGCGGCTTGCGGCTGGCGTACGGCGCCGGCTTCGCCCTGTCCGTGGCGGCCGTGGTCCTCGCCTGGCGCGCGCTGCCGGTGGACCCGCCCCGCACGCCGGTGCACATCGACATCCCCGGCGCGATCCTGCTCGCCGCCGGGACGTTCGCCCTGCTCGTGGCGATCGCCGAGACGGATGCCTGGACGGAGCCGTGGATCGGTCTGTCGCTGGTGGCGGCCGCAGGGGCCTGTCTGGCCGGCTTCACCGTGGTGGAGCTGCGGGTCGCCTCACCGCTGGTGGATCTGCGCCTGTTCGCCCGCGCCGGCGTGCTCCGGGCCAACGTCGCGATGTTCCTCTCCGGCATCGGCCTGTATCTGCTGTTCGTGATGCTCAGCCGCTATCTGCAGACGCCGGCCGAGGCCGGATACGGGTTCGGCCTATCGAGCCTGGCTGCGGGAGCCGCCCTCATCCCGTTCTCAGCGCTCGGGTTCCTCGCCGGTCGGTTGCTGCGCCGTATGCTGCGGCGTGTCTCGGCTCCCACCGCCTACCTGGTTCCGACGGCCGGGGTGATCGCCTGCGCCGTCATCGTCGTGCTCGGGAGCGGGTCGCTGATCGCGATACTGGTCGCGATGGCGTGCCTGGGCTTCGGCCTCGGCGGGATCACCTTCCTGATGCCGGTGCTGCTGCTGACGGAGGTGCCGGCGCGCGAGACCTCCAGCGCCCTGGCGATCAACCAGATCGTGCGCACGGTCGGCTTCAGCCTGGGCAGCGCCCTGACCGGGCTCCTGCTCGCGCAGGCCACGCCGGCCGGGGTCCTCTCCCCCGCGCCGGCCGGCTACACGACGGCGGCGCTCTGGGCGATCCCGTTCCTGGTGCTCAGCGCCCTGCTGGTGCTGCCCGTCCGGCGCCCGTCCCGGTGAGCCCGCCCGCCGACGCCCCGAGCAGCACCCGCCCGTGATCACGGCACCGGGACGGACGGCAGAGGCGGGTGCGACCTCGCCAGCCGGACCGCGTGTGACGGGGCGATCGGCAGCCCTCGTTCTCAGCCCTCGACCGCGGGCCATCCGGGCTTCGGGGTGCGCAGGTCGTCGTGCCGGAGCGCACCGGTCCACGCCGGGACCGTCGGCGACCCGTCGCGCGACAGGTAGCTGCTCGGGTGCTCGCCGGTGTAGCGGAAGCCGACCTTCTGCGCGACGCGCATGGACGCGACGTTCCCGACGACGCATTCCCAGCGGATCTCATCGCGGCCGGTGCGGATGAACACGGCGTCGCAGACGGCGTCGACCGCCTCCGGCATCACCCCGCGCCCCCGGTGCGGGGCACCCAGCCAGTAGCCGATGTACCCGCTCCTGAGCCTGATGCCGACCACGCCGAGCAGCGGTCCGCCGGTGTGATCGCGGATCGCCCAGGTCCACTCGTCGTTCCGTTCCCATCCGCCGGGCGCGTGCTCCCGCACGAACGCCTCCGCATCGGCGCGCTCGTAGGGCCACGGGGTGATCAGGAAGCGTTCGAAGACGGGATCGCTGCAGTAGGCCGCGATGTCCGCCTCGTCCTGCTTACCCGGCTGATCGAGGAGGAAGCGGTCCGTGCGCAGGACGAAGGGCTCCATCTACGCACCCGTGTACTCGGCGAGATAGCGTCCGGTGAGCGTCGACCCGTCGGCGATCAGCTCGGCGGGGGTGCCCTGGAAGACGATCCGGCCGCCGTCGTGGCCGGCGCCCGGGCCGAGGTCGATGATCCAGTCCGCGTGCGCCATCACCGCCTGGTGGTGCTCGATGACGACGACGGTCTTGCCGCTGGCCACGAGCCGGTCCAGCAGCGCGAGCAGCTGTGCCACGTCCGCCAGGTGCAGACCGGTCGTCGGCTCGTCCAGCACGTAGATGTCGCCGGGCTCCCCCATGCGGACGGCGAGCTTGATCCGCTGGCGCTCACCGCCCGACAGGGTCGACAGCGGCTGCCCGAGCGTCAGGTAGCCGAGGCCGACGTCCTCGAGCCGGCTCAGGATCGCCGCGGCCGCCGGGATCCTCGCCTCGCCCTCGGCGAAGAAGGCGCGTGCCTCGGCGACCGGCATGTCCAGCACCTCGGTGATGTCCTTTCCGCCGAGGTGGTACTGCAGGACATCGGCCTGGAAGCGCTTGCCGCCGCAGTCCTCGCAGGGCGTCTCCACGGTGTCCATGAAGCCCAGCTCGGTGATGATCACGCCCGCGCCCTTGCAACTCGGGCAGGCGCCCTCGGAGTTCGCGCTGAACAGCGCCGGCTTCACCCCGTTCGCCTTGGCGAAGGCCTTCCGGATGGGCTCGAGCAGGCCCGTGTAGGTCGCGGGATTGCTGCGCCGGGAGCCCTTGATCGCCCCCTGGTCGACGGAGACGACGCCCTCCCTCGGCGACACCGAGCCGTGGATGAGGGAGCTCTTGCCCGACCCCGCGACGCCGGTGACCACGGTCAGCACGCCGAGTGGGATGTCGACGTCGACGTCCTGCAGGTTGTTCTCGTCGGCGCCGCGGATCTCGATCGCACCGGAGGCGCTCCGCACCTCGGGCTTCACCGTCGCGCGGTCGTCCAGGTGACGGCCGGTGAGCGTGCCGCTCCCCCGCAGTCCGTCGATGGAGCCCTCGAAGCAGATCGTCCCGCCTGCGCTTCCCGCGCCCGGCCCGAGATCCACGATGTGATCGGCGATCGCGATCGTCTCCGGCTTGTGCTCGACCACCAGGACGGTGTTGCCCTTGTCCCGCAGCCGGATCAGGAGCGCGTTCATCCGCTGGATGTCGTGCGGGTGCAGCCCGATCGTCGGCTCGTCGAACACATAGGTGACGTCGGTGAGCGCCGAGCCCAGGTGCCGCAGCATCTTGATCCGCTGCGCCTCTCCCCCGGACAGCGTGCCGGAGGGGCGGTCCAGGCTCAGGTACCCCAGGCCCAGGGTGACGAAGGCGTCGAGGTTCGCGCCCAGCGCCGCCAGCAGCGGCCCCGCCTCGGGCCTGTCGAGTGCGCGCACCCACTCCGCGAGATCGGTCACCTGCATCCGGCACGCGTCGGCGATGCTGACCCCGTCGATCCTCGAGCTCCGCGCGCCTTCGGTCAGGCGCGTCCCGTCGCATTCGGGGCAGGTCGCGAAGGTCGCCACGTGCTCCACGAACCGGCGGATGTGCGGCTGCAGCGCATCGAGGTCCTTCGAGAGCATCGACTTGCTGATCTTCGGGATGAGCCCCTCGTAGGTCACGTTGATGCCCTGGATCTTGACCTTCGTCGGCTCGCTGTAGAGGAGGGCCTGCCGTTGCTCCTCGGTGAACTGCGCGATCGGGGTGTCGGGGTCGTAGAAGCCGGACTCGGCGAACCCCCGCACCATCCACCCGTCCGCGGTGTACCCGGGCACGAGGATCGCGCCCTGGTTGAGCGAGAGCGACTCGTCGACGACCTGCGTGAGGTCGATGTCGGAGACGGTGCCGCGCCCCTCGCACCGCGGGCACATGCCGCCGAGGTAGACGAGGTCCTTGACGATCTTCTTCTCGCCCTTCGCCGAGGTCATCACCCCGCTGGCCTTCTGCGTGGGGATGTTGA
The DNA here is from genome assembly GCA_040392075.1 of Microbacterium sp. Classification (GTDB taxonomy): domain Bacteria; phylum Actinomycetota; class Actinomycetes; order Actinomycetales; family Microbacteriaceae; genus Microbacterium. The sequence continues at coordinate 1,306 of JBEBWQ010000156.1, read as the reverse complement.
AGGAGAACGCGGTCGGGCCGCCGATGTACGGATCGCCGAGCTTGGAGAACAGGATCCGCAGCATCGCGTTCGCGTCGGTCACGGTGCCGACCGTCGAGCGCGGGTTGGCGCCCAGCCGCTCCTGATCCACGATGATCGCCGTGGTGAGCCCCTCCAGCACGTCCACGTCCGGCCGCGGCACCGACGGCATGAACCCCTGCACGAAGGCGCTGTAGGTCTCGTCGATCAGCCGGCGCGACTCCGCGGCGATCGTGTCGAAGACCAGCGAGCTCTTGCCCGAGCCGGAGACGCCGGTGAAGACGGTGAGCCGCCTCTTGGGGATCTCGACCCGGATGTCCCGGAGGTTGTTCTCGCGGGCTCCCTCCACCAGGATCCGCTCGTGCGAATCGGCGATGGACGACGCGGGTGCGCTCTTGGACATGTGCGGCCTCTCTCCCGCACGCGCGATCGCGCCCGGTGCCGATCCGGCGCCGATGCGGGCGGGATCACCAGGATAGGGCCTCTCCCCCGGTACGGCATCGACGCTCCCGGAACGAGGAGGATCCGCCGATCCCGACACGGTGTCGTATTGTGCCCGCCTTCCCCCGGTTCGAGGATCGCGGCAGTACGCTGAGGTCGTTCAGAGTTTTCCTCAGGATTCTCTCAGAAAGGCATATCATGTCCGATTCTGCGACAGGAGCGCGGTCGCTCCTCTCCTCTCTCCGCACGACGCTGGCGGTCTCCGGCGTCGTCATGCTGCTCGTCGGACTTCTCGTCCTCATCTGGCCGGAGAAGTCGGCGATGGTGGTCACGTGGATCCTCGCGGTCTACTTCGTCGTCCTCGGCATCGTCTACATCGGCATCGGCATCTTCGCGAAGGCCAAGGGCGGCTGGGCACGCGTCGGTCACATCGTCCTCGGCCTGATCTATGTGATCGCCGGCATCGTGATGTTCGCGAACCTGCAGCTCGCCACCGCCACGCTGGCGATCTTCCTCGGGATCCTCGTCGGCATCATGTGGATCATCGACGGCGTCGTCTCTCTCAGCCTGCTCGGCGGCGACGGCTCGAAGGTGTGGACGGTGCTCTACGCGATCCTCAGCATCGTCGCGGGCATCATCCTGCTGACCTCGCCGATCTGGGGCGCGGTGGTCCTCTGGCTGCTCGTCGGCATCTCGCTGGTCGTGCTCGGCATCGTGCAGATCGTCCGCGCGATCACCCTCGGCAAGGAGGCGAAGGCGCTCGGCGACGGACCTCCTCCACGGATACGGGGAAGGCCCGGGCGAACCGCCCGGGCCTTCCCCGTTCTGCGCGACGGGACCGGCTACT
>JBEBWQ010000155.1:0-5806 GCA_040392075.1 Microbacterium sp. | reverse complement strand
GGAGTCGAAGATCTCCGGGGGCGCCTCGAGCACCTCGGGGTCGAGGACCAGCGCCTCGGCCTCCTCGGGGTCGGTCACGATGTCGATGCCCGCGGCCCGCAGCTTCGCCGCCGCGCGCCGGCCCGCGAAGTAGTGCCAGAGCACGAAGATGGCGGTCCCCGCCACCACCGCCAGCAGGATGAGGTCGATGTAGGCGGTGACGAAGTCGCGCACCCAGGGGATGTAGGCGATGAGATAGCCGACCATCGTCAGGCCGAAGCCCCAGATGATCGCCCCGATCGCGTTGTACAGCGAGTAGACGCGGCGGTTCATGTGGCCGATGCCGGCGGCCAGGGGCGCGAAGGTGCGCACCACCGGGACGAAGCGGGCGAGGACGACGGTGATGCCGCCGAAGCGGGTGAAGAAGGCGTTGGTGCGCTCGACGTTCTTCACGCTGAAGATGCCCGACTCCTTCCGCTCGAAGATCCGCGGACCGCCGTGATGGCCGATCGCGTATCCGACCTCGCCGCCGACGAGGGCCGCGAGGGCGATGAGCAGCGCGACGATCCAGATGTCGACGCCGAACACATCGTTGGTGTGGGTGAGCAGGCCCGCGATGATCAGCAGCGTGTCGCCGGGGAAGAGGAAGCCGATCAGGAGGCCGGTCTCCGCGAAGACGATGAGGCAGACGATCAGCAGCGCCCACGGGCCGGCGTGCGCGATGATCGTGGCGGGGTCGAGCCAGGGGATGAGGGCGGCGTGGAACATGGGATCCTGTCGGGTACGGTCCGGTCACGCCGATGTCGGGGCATCGTGTCGTGCGGGACAACGTTACACGCGCGCCCTGCCCCGCTCAATCGGTGAATCTCCAGGTTGCGGGCGGGGTTCCCGATTCCGCTCCGGCCGTGCCTCCTCGCCGCCGTCCCCGGGTCGTCGCGGCCGTCTGGACGGCGTGCCGCCGGGGGAGCAGGGGCGCCCGGCCCCGGCCTCTTCTTCCTGAGGGGGTCGTCTCACCTGGGACGGATCGGCGTCGATGCTGCTCAGGAGGGACGTGATCCGTCAGGACGTACCCGGCGCGGTCCCTCCGAGCACTCCGTGTCCTCCCGCGGGCACGAAGCCGAAGGTGCGGGCGAGGAAGGCGAACTCGGCCTCGAGGGCAGCGACGACAGTCTCCGCACGCCGGAAGCCGTGGCCCTCCTCGGGGAAGAGCACATAGTCGCAGGGCACGCCCCGGGAGATCAGCGCGTCGCGGATCGCCTCGGACTGCGCGGGCGGGACGACCGCGTCCTCGCCGCCCTGCAGCAGGAGCACGGGCACATCGATCCGGTCGGCGTGCGTGAGCGGCGAGCGGGCGAGATAGACCTCCTCCGCCTCGGGGAGGGGGCCGACCAGCCGATCGGTGTAGTGCTTCTCGAAGTCGTGGGTGTCGGCGGCCAGCGCCCGCAGATCCCCGATGCCGTAGCGGCTGACGCCGGCGGCGAAGACTCCGCCCCGCACGAGGGCGCACAGCACCGTCCATCCTCCGGCCGAGCCCCCGCGGATCGCGAGCCGGTCGGGGTCGGCCCGATCCGCCTCGGCGAGGCCGCGGGCCGCCGCGAGGACATCGTCGACATCGGCCACGCCCCACTCGCCGCTCAGCCGTTCGCGGTAGGCGCGACCGTAGCCGCTGGAGCCGCCGTAGTTGACGTCGAGGACGCCGATGCCGCGGCTGGTGAAGAAGGCCACCGCCGAGGAGGCCGCGCCGGCGACGTGGTCGGTCGGGCCGCCGTGCACCCAGACGACGTAGGGCGGACGCTCACCGGGAGGGGCCGTCGCCCCGGGATGGGTGGGCGGATAGTCGAAGGCGTGCACCGGTCCGTGCGGGCCCTCGACCGTGATCGCCCGCGCTCGCGGGGACCAGGCGGGGTCGACGGCCTCGCCGCCGCGGATCGGCGTGGCGGCGGATCCGGGGCTGTCGCGCCTCTCGTCGGCTTCGGTGCCGCCGGGGAGAAGGTCCGCGGCTGTCGCCCCGGGGCCGGTCGGCGGCATGCCGGGGCGAGGAGATTCGCCCGGGTGAGGACTGGTCCCGTGATCCTGGGCCTCGTCCGGGCGGATCTCCTCCGCCGAGGCGACGGGGGTCGCGCCGTCGACGTCGAGCAGCCAGAGGCCGGGAGCTGTGACGGGCCCCGAGCCGGTGAGGAGCACGCGGGAGCCCTGCGCGTCCTCGACGCTCACCCGGGTCACGAGGGGCAGGTCCAGGGTCCGCGCGCCGGCGTCCGGCGCGGCGGGATCGATCAGGACCGTCTCGTCGGTGCCGTTCGTCTGCACCGCGACGATCCGCCCGTCGGCGAGTGGCTGGTACCAGCGCTGCCCCAGGACCCACAGCCCGCCGCCGGTGTCCGCGTCGGCGGGGGCGACCGGCTCCGGCGGGCCGGCGGGGGCGATGCCCTCCAGCCGGATCCGGCGGAGGTTCCACCGTCCGTCCGGGCTCGCGCCCAGAGCGGAGTCGTCGGCGTAGGTGAGCTCGTCCGGGCCCGTCCACTCCGGCTGCAGGGCGGCGCGGGTCTCGATCTCGACGAACGCCGGGGCGGCGGAGGACGACGCCCCGGATGGGACGGGTGCGGGGTCGAGGACGGCGATCCGCAGCCGCGCCCGGTCCCAGGGCATGTCGGGGTGGTCCCACGCGACCCAGGCCAGCCGCGTGCCGTCGGGGGAGAGCGCGGGGTGCGCGAGGAAGTCGCTGCCTCCGGCCAGGATCCGCACCGCCGCGGGGTCGGCCGCCGCCGCGCCGTCGGCGGGGATCGCGACGATCGCACGGCGGGGAGCGGCGTGCGGGTCCGCCTCGACCCGCTCCTCCACGGCCAGCAGCATCCCGCGCTGCCAGCGCAGGCCGCCGTATCGCGCTCCCGCCGGGGTCAGCGGCACCGGACCGCCGCCGCCCTCGCTCCGGTACACCCGCTGATCCTCGCCGTTCACGAAGAAGAGCACGCCGCCGGGAGTCGCCGTCCACGCTCCGCCGCCGTACTCGTGCACGCGAGAGCGGGCGCTCCAGGGGCCGGGCAGCACCTCGTGGACCCCGCCGTCGACATCGCGCCGCCGCACGGTGACCCGTCCCCGCTCGGCGGGCACCGACTCGCCCCACCAGATCTCCTCGCCCACGAACAGCGCGCCGTCGATCCGCGGCGACGAGCTGGCGACCTCCGCGGCGGTGATCGGGGAGGGCCAGGATCCGTAGGGAAGCTCCATCCCCCGAGCCTATCCAGCCGCGCCATGTCCTCCGCCGGGCTCAGAGAGGGGAGCCGGCTCATCGGCCGGGCGCACCCATCGTGCCCGACGACACACTCCGTCACATGGATTGGCGAGGCGGCGCCGACCTCGTTTATGGTGGAGCCCAGCGTCCTCACCCGGACGCGGAGCGACAGCCGAGCCCGGCACCCGCCCGCCACGACCTTCTTCCGTCGTGCGCGGCTGCCCGGTTCGACTGCCCCTCAGGAGAGACATGTCTTTCGATGTCTTCACCCGACGCCCCGATGGGGGCCGGGTGCCGTTCTCCTTCGAGCTGTACCCGGCCCGCACGCCCGCCGGCGACGCGGCGCTGCGCGAGACCGTCCGTCGTCTCGCCGCGTCCGGCCCCGAGTTCCTCTCCGTCACCTACGGCGCCGGCGGCTCCACCGGCGGCCGTTCGCTGGAGCTGCTGCGGTTCATCCAGGAGAACACCGCGATCGAGCCGCTCGCCCACCTCACCTGCGTGGGCAGCACCTTCGGGGGCGCGACCGCCCTCATCCGGGAATTCCTCGACGCCGGCATCCGCAGCTTCCTCGCCCTTCGAGGCGATCCGCCGGCAGACGCGCCCCGGGGACCGGACGGGCAGCCGCTCGAGACGGCCCTCGGCGACATCGAGAGCGCCGCGGAGCTCGTGCAGCTGATCGACCGGGCGCAGGCCGAGCGCGCGCCGTACGCCGAGTCGCCGGTCCCCGGCGTCCCGGGCGCCTGCCGGATCGCCCCTCGGCCCGAGGTGACGATCGCCGTCGCCGCGTTCCCCAACGGGCACCCGCGCTCCACCTATCCGGGCCAGGACATCGACGCCCTCCGCGCCAAGCAGGCCGCCGGAGCCACGATCGCCATCACCCAGCTCTTCTTCCACGCGGAGGACTACCTCTCCTTCGTGGAGCGCGCCCGGGCGGGCGGGGTCACCATCCCGATCCTGCCGGGCATCATGCCGATCACCTCGCCCGCGCGCCTCCGCCGGGTGCTGGAGCTCAGCGGCGAGGCGCTGCCCGCCGAGCTGTCCATCGCCCTCGAGGTCGAGCCCACCGCCGAGGGACGCCGGGAGATCGGCATCCGGCACGCCGCCGAGCTCGCCCGCGCCGTCGTCGCCGGGGGAGCGCCCGGCGTGCATCTCTACGCCTTCAACCAGCACGAGACCGTGCTCGACGTCCTCCGGGAGGCCGACATCCTGCCGCGCATGACCGTCTGATCCCCGTCCCTCCCTCCTCGGTCCACGCCCTCGTCTCTGCGATCCGGCGTCGTCCGTCGTGCCCCGAGTCTCCCGTCCGTCCTCCCCCGAGCCCCGTCATCCTGATGAAAGGACCCGCACATGTCCGCGTTCCCCGAAGGCACCATCCTCGGCTACCCCCGCATCGGTCGTCGCCGCGAGCTGAAGAAGGCCGTCGAGGCCTTCTGGGCCGCCCGCATCGATGAGGCGGAGCTGGAGCGCACCGCCGCCGATCTCCGTGCGTCCACCCGCGCGCGCCTGGCGGAGCTCGGCCTCGGCCGCGAGGACTCCTCGATCCCCGAGTCCTTCTCCTTCTACGACCAGGTGCTCGACGCCGCGGTCACCGTGGGAGCGATCCCCGCCCGCTTCGAGGGCCTGCGCGACGCGGGCGGCGCCATCGGCCTGCCGGCGTACTTCACCATCGCCCGCGGCGAGGGGGAGAACGCGCCGCTGGAGATGACCAAGTGGTTCGACTCGAACTACCACTACCTCGTCCCGGAGATCGGGCCCGACACCGTCTTCTCCCTCTCCAGCGACCGCCTCGTGCACGAGGTGGAGGAGGCGCGTGCCGCCGGCTTCACCACGCGTCCTGTGATCGTGGGACCGGTGACCCTGCTGGCGCTGGCCAAGGCGGCGGACGGCGCGCCGGAGGGCTTCGACCCGCTCTCGCGCCTGGACGACGTGCTCCCGGTGTACACGGAGCTGCTGGGCCGCCTGCGCGCCGCCGGCGCCGAGTGGGTGCAGCTCGACGAGCCGGCCCTGGTCAGCGAGTCGCTGCCGGCCACGACCGCGCAGCTCGCGGACGCGGCGGAGCGCGCGCTCGCCGTCCTCGGCGGCACGGCGCCGGCGGGCGCCGCCGAGCGCCCCGCGATCCTCGTCGCCGCGCCCTATGCGGCGCTCGACGCGGTGTTCCCGGTGCTGGCCGCGGCGCCCATCGAGGCGATCGCGGTCGACCTCGTCCGCGGCGGCATCCCGCAGGCCGCTCCGGGCCTCGCCGACAAGGCCCTGGTCGGCGGCGTGGTCGACGGCCACAACATCTGGCGCGGTGACCTGGCGGGCGGCTTCGCGACGCTCGAGTCCCTGCGCGGCCTCGGGGCCGCGTCCGTCTCGGCCTCGACCTCCACGTCCCTCCTGCACGTCCCGCACGACGTCGAGGACGAGCCGGACCTCGACGCGCGCCTGAAGACGTGGCTGGCCTTCGCCGACCAGAAGGTCGGTCAGGTGGTCGCGCTCGCCACCGGCCTGCGCGAGGGGCGCGCCGCGATCGACGCGGAGCTCGCCGCCGCGACCGCCGCCCTCGAGGACCGTCGCACCGCGCCGGGCGTGCGCGACGGCGCCGTGCGTGACCGCGCC
>JBEBWQ010000154.1:0-5834 GCA_040392075.1 Microbacterium sp. | reverse complement strand
TGGCGGCGTATCCGCCGGCGGTCCGCGAATGGTGGCGGCTGCGGCCGGACGTGGAGCAATACGTGGAGAGCAGCTTCGCCGCCATCTTCCGTGCGGAGGACACCAATCAGTTCTCGCAGGGCGAGCGTCTCCTGGCCGCGCGCGTTGCCGCCGAGGCCAGCGGATCGGCCGCTCTCGCGGAGGCCTACGCGCGGGAGGCGGTGCCGGACGAGCCGGACGCCGCGCGCGGACCGGCGATCTCCGCCTTCGCCCGAACACTCGCGGTCGAGCCCATCCGCATCGCCTCCGCCGACTACGACGCACTGCGCGCCGCCGGCCTCTCGGAGCAGGCGCTGGTGACGCTGACGCTGCTCGTCGGCTTCGTCACCTACCAGGTCCGTGCCCTCGCAGGCATCGAGGCGCTGGAGGCGGCACGATGAGCGTCCACGACATCCCCTTCACCCTGAGCCGCCTCGACTGGCTACCGCGCATCGAGCCCGTCGATGAGACCACGGCCACCTCGGCGCAGCTCGAGGTGCTGGAGGCGCAGGGGCTCGCACGGACCAGCGCCTTCGCCCGGACGCTCGTCCACGACGCCGCCGTGTTCCGTGAGCGCAGCCTGCTGTCGAACGCCTCGATGGCCGCCGCTGACCACGAGGGCGCACTGCCGCCGGCGGAGCGGGAGTACGCGGCACTCGTCGAGTCCCGGATCACCGGCTGCCGTTTCTGCGCCTTCGTCCACGCGAACGCGTCGATCCGGCTCGGCGGCGACCGGGAGGCGGTCACGGCCGTGGTCGAGCAGGGACTCGATGCGTCCCTCCCGCCGCGGTATCGTGCGATCACCGATTTCGCCGCGGCGCTCGCCCAGACGCCTCCGGTGCCGGCGCGTGCCCAGGTCGAGGGGCTGCGGTCGGCGGGGCTCGCGGACAGCGAGATCGTGGACCTCGTGTTCGCGGTCGCGCAGTTCTCCTGGGCCAACCGCACCATGCTCCCGCTCGGGGAGACGGTGGTGCCGGAGCCCGCCGAGTGACCGGGCCCCGGCTCGGCATCTTCACCCGTGTCCTCGATGAGGGGACCGCCGCAGAGCGCTACCGGAAGGCGATCGAGCAGATCCTCCTCGCCGAGGAGCTCGGTCTCGACACGGCGTGGGTCGCGCAGCACCACTTCCACGAGGCGGAGGGGGGCCTTGCGGCGCCGCTGGTCTTCCTCGCGCACGTCGCCGCGCGGACCAGCCGGATCGGGCTCGGCACGGGCATCGTGACCCTGCCCACCGAGGATCCGGTCCGCCTGGCCGAGGACGCGGTTGCGCTCGACCTTCTCTCCGGTGGGCGTCTCCAGCTCGGCACCGGCAGCGGGGGCAACCCGACCGCGCTTCCGGCGTTCGGGAAGCAGCCGCAGGAGCGGCGCGCGATCTACGATCGGAGCTTCGCGATCCTGATCTCGGCGCTGCGCGGACAGGAGCTCGCCGGCGGGAACCGGCTCTACCCCGCTCCGGGCGACCTCATCGAGCGCATATGGGAGGCGACGTTCTCGGTCGAGGGCGGAGCGCGTGCCGGCCGAGGAGGCTTTGGGCTCCTGCTGTCGCGGACCCAGCCCCGGGCGCACGACGACCCCCGGAGCAGCGTCGAGATCCAGCACCGCATCGTGGACGCCTACCTCGAGGCGCTGCCCCAGGGCATCGCGCCGCGGATCCTCGCCTCTCGCAGCCTCGTGGCCGGACACGACCGGGACCGGCTCCGCGCCGCGGCGCTGGACGGGCTGCGAGGACTGATCGACCCGCACGGAGGAACGGGCGACTGGGACGACGAGGCACTGCTGCACCGGCACGACGTGCATGTCGGCGGCGTGGAGGACGTGCTCGCCTCGCTCGCCGAGGACACCGTGCTGGCTCGTGCGACCGACATCGCCTTCCAGGTGCACCCCGTCGATCCCTCCCACGAGGACACGCTCGCATCCATCCGATTGATCGCTGCCGAGATCGGACCCGCTCTCGGCTGGAAGGAGAGAACAGCATGACCGCACCGCGTTCCGCCACCGGAGTGGCGCCGAACACCTCGACGACGCACGACACGAGAGCCGTCTTCGACCCTGCCGCCCTGTGGTCGTTGCTCGAGACCTCGAACCGCGGCGTTCTGATCACGATCCGTCGCGACGGCCGGCCGCAGGCGTCGAACATCGGCTACGCCTATGACCCGCAGACCAGGATCGCACGGATCATCTCGCCGAGCACCCGCGCGAAGGCGATCAACCTCCGCCGGGATCCCCGAGCCGCGCTGCACGTCCAGAACGCCGAGGACACGCTGTGGCTCGTCGCCGACGGGGACGCCGAGCTCTCGCCCGTCTGCACGTCACCGGACGATGAGATCGGCCGGGAGCTGATCTCGATCTACCGGGGGTACGGGATGACGGGCGAGCGGCTCGAGAGCGCGATCGCCGAGATGGTCGTCGGCCGGGTCGTCATCAGGTTGCGGATCAGCCGCGTCTACGGCGGAGATGCCCGCAATGCCACGTCCCGAACCGACTGAGCGGCGGCTCGGTCTCGGCTTCCTGTCCCACATCGAGGCCGGCGACGACCCGGCGGGGGCGTACCGGGACGCGATCGAGACGTTCGTCGCCGCCGAGCAGCTGGGATACGACACGGGCTGGGTGATCGCACGGCATTTCCATTCGGCCTTCGCCGGGCTCGGCTCCCCGCTGGTCTTCCTCGCGGCGCTCGCCGAGCGGACGAGCAGGATCGGTCTCGGCACCGGTGTGCTCGTCCTTGCTCTCGACGATCCGATCCGCGTCGCTGAGGACGCTGCGATCCTCGACGCGCTGAGCGGCGGCCGGGTGCAGCTGGGGCTCGGATCCGGCTTCTCCGCCGCCGCCTTCGAGGCGTTTGGATTGGAGGAGCGACGTCGCGGAGAGCTGTTCGAGGAGAAGGCCACGCGTCTGCGCGAGGTGCTGTCCGGCCGGGAGCTGAACTCCGCGGGGGATCGGCTCTACCCGCCGGCGAGCGGCCTGCTGTCGCGGCTGTGGCGTGCGGTGTCGCAGCCCGGTCCGGTCGCCGCGGCGGCCCGGGCAGGCGACGGCCTGCAGTTCTCGCGCCGGGTCGCCTATCCGCCGCCCGCGGACCTGTCGGGAGACGAGCCTCGTCAGCGCGAGATCATCGACGACTACCGGAGCGCCTGGTCCGCGGCCGGACATCCGGAGGGCCGGGAGCCGCGCATCGCGCTCTCGCGGTCGGTGTACACCGCGGCCGATCGCCGACGTGCGCTCGACGAGCTGCGGCCGGGCATCGTCGAATGGCAGGGGCTGCGTCCGCCGGCGGCTGGCCCTGCGCCCGATTCAGAGAGTCAGCTCCGCATCGATCGCACCCACTACGGCCACCCCGATGAGGTGGCCGCCGGTCTCCTCGCCGACCCCGCACTGGCGGCGGCGACCGAGCTGATGATCAGCTTCGTCCCGGCGAGGCTCTCTGCGGCCCAGACCATCCGACAGCTCGAACGGTTCGCGTCCGAGGTCGCCCCGCATCTGGGCTGGACGCCGCGGGAGCCGTCGTGCGATGTCTCGCCCGTTCCGTTCGCGGAGACGGATCGCTCGGATCGGGCGGGAGAGCGCCGCCCGCTCCGGTAGCGTCTCTGGGATGAGCGGATCGACACGGAGGCTGCCCGCGGCGGTGGCGCTGGGCGGCGCGGCCTCCGTGGGGATCCTCACCGCGATCCAGGCGCGCATCAACGGCGCGCTGGGCGTGCAGCTGGAGAACGGCGTGGTCGCCGGCCTGGTCTCCTTCGGCAGCGGTCTGCTCGCGCTGCTCGTCGTCGTCCCCCTCCTGCCCGTGGGCAGGCAGGGGCTCGGCCGACTGGCGCAGGGGCTCCGCTCCCGGAGCATCCCGGGGTGGATGCTGGTCGGGGGAGCGTGCGGCGCCTTCACCGTCACGACGCAGGGGCTGACGGCGGGTCTGCTCGGCGTGTCCCTGTTCACCGTCGGGGTCGTGGCGGGGCAGACGGTGCACGGGCTGATCCTCGACCGCATCGGCATAGGTCCCGCAGGCGTCGTGGCGGTGACGATGGGCCGGGTGGCCGGCGGGGGCCTCGCTCTCATCGCGGCGGCGATCTCGCTGGCCGGCGGCACGCTCGGCAGCGCGCCGCTGTGGATGCTCGCGATGCCCTTCGTCGCGGGCGTCGGCATCGCCTGGCAGCAGGCCGCCAACGGGCGGCTCGGACAGCGCATCCAGTCCCCGCTGGTGGCCACGCTGGTGAGCTTCTTCGTGGGCACGGTGGTGCTGCTCGTCGTATCGGCGGTCACCGTGGTCCTCGGAGGAATGCCGCGTCCGGACGGGGTGCAGCCCTGGATGATCCTCGGCGGCGTTCTGGGCGCCGTCTACATCCTGTTCAGCGTCGTGCTCGTGGCCCGGATCGGCGTGCTGCTGCTGGGGCTCGGGACGGTGCTCGGTCAGCTGCTGACCTCTGTCGTGATCGATGCGCTCTGGCCCGCGGCCGCCGGGCCCGCGCCGTGGCAGCTGGTCACGATGGTGGCCGTCGGCGTCGCCGCGGTGATCGTCGCCGCAGAGCCCTGGCGCCGCCGCCGACGGCGATAGGGGCACGGGGGCGCACCGTGTCGTGCCGCGGATGTCGGCGGATCAGGCCGCGGCCCGGCGTTCCTTCCGCTCCTTCTTCTCGCGGGCCTTCCGCTCCTTCTTCGACTCCTTCGGCGTCTTCTCCGCGGGTCGACCGGAAGCGGGAAGGGGGCTCACGAAGGCGGTCGGGTCGATGGTCTTCACCCGTCCGCCGTCCTTGCCCGCGGGCTTGCCGCCGACGTAGAGCCAGCCGAGGAGCACCTCTCCCTTGGCGAGTCCGTGCGCCCGGGCCACGGCCTTCGAGCGGGTCGCGCCGCCCGTGCGCCAGATGACGCCCCACCCGGCCTCGTCCAGTAGGAGGCTCAGCAGGTGGGCGACGCCGGAGGCCACCGCCTCCTGCTCCCAGACCGGAACCTTGTGCCCGGTGCGGTAGCGTCCCACCACGGCGATGAGCAGGGGCGCGCGCAGGGGTTTCTCGGAGGGCTTGCGGTCACCCTCGGACTTCGCGATCGCGCGCCCCAGCGCCTCGCGGTCCTCGCCGCGGAGCGTGATCAGCCGCCAGGGGCGGAGCGAGGAATGGTCGGCCACGCGTCCGGCGGCGGCCACGAGCGCGAGCAGCTCCTCGTCGTCCGGGGCCTCGGCGGTGACCTTCGACCAGGAGCGACGCGCCAGCGCGGCCTCGCGGGCGCTCACGCCCCCGCGTCCTCGTCCGCTGCCGGCGCCGCGCCCTCCGGCCGGAAGGTGAGAGCGAGAGAGTTCATGCAGTACCGGTCGCCGGTGGGCGTGCCGAAGCCGTCGGGGAAGACGTGCCCGAGATGCGAGCCGCAGGCGGCGCAGCGCACCTCCGTGCGCACCGTCCCGAGGCTGCGGTCCTCGAGCAGCTCCACCGCTTCGGGGCGGACGGACTCGTAGAAGCTCGGCCACCCGCAGCCGGAGTCGAACTTCGTTCCGCTGCGGAACAGCTCTGCGCCGCACGCCCCGCAGGTGTAGAGGCCGGCGCGCTTCTCGTCCAGGAGCTCGCCGGTGAAGGGGCGCTCGGTGGCCGCCTGCCGCAGGATCGCGTACTGCTCGGGGTCCAGCTGCGCGCGCCACTCGGACTCGCTCTTGTTCACGCTGTACGACATGGTTCCTCCTGTTGTCCCCTCCATTCTCCCGCGTCCCGGGGTCGGCGGGGCGCGCAGATCCGGACGGAGGTCCCGCCGTCCGCTGAGGTGTCGCCGTCCATCCTGAGCCTTCCCGTCGACCCTGAGGGATATCTGTGACGACAACCATCAGGACGGACGGGAGGCCTCAGGAT
>JBEBWQ010000153.1:0-5857 GCA_040392075.1 Microbacterium sp. | reverse complement strand
GCGACCGGGCGGGGACGGCCCGAGCGCAGCTGCCGGTAGGCCTCGTGCACGAGCTCCGGGATCTCCTCGGCGCGGGTCGGACGCGCGGTCCACTTGGTCAGGCCCGCGAGGGTCTCGGTCTGCGCCGGGATCTCGTGCAGGGCGCCCAGGCCCTTGCCCACGAGCTTCGAGGGGATGGTGCCGGCGAGCATGAGCACAGGCGACGAGCACGCGTAGGCGGTGGCCAGGCCCGCGCCGGCGTTCAGCACGCCGGGGCCGGGGACGACCATCGCGACGCCCGGCTTGCCCGTCACGCGCGCGTATCCGTCGGCCATGTAGGTGGTGGTCTGCTCATGGCGGGGGACGATGAGGTTCAGCTCGTCCTGGTGGCGGTACATGCCATCGGTCAGACCGTCGAGCTGCACGCCCGGGATGCCGAAGACCGTGTCGGTTCCTTCGCTGAGGAGAGCTTTGGTGAGCGCGTCGCCACCCGTCATCTTTGCCATGTTCCGCCTCTCGGAGATTAATTATCTATATTGAATATAGAGCGTGTGGGCTCCGGGTTCAACCCCGGATCACCGCACACCCCCGCGCCGCCCCCTCCCGCCCGGGGCGACCTAGACTCGACCGGGGCGCCGCGTCCCGCCCGGGCGGGACCCGCCGCGGGCATCCGGCGGAGGAGAGGAGGGACGGCGCGATGAGTCTCGAAGGACACGTCCAGGCGTACGCGGACCGCGTGGGGCGGCCCGTCATCGTCTTCGACGCCGAGTTCCACGTCGTCGCCTTCAGCGTGCACGACGACGAGACCGACCAGGCACGGCTGGCCATCATCCTCGCCCACCGCGGCTCGCCGGTCTCCCGGGATCTGATCCGCGCCGCCCGCGTGGGCCACAGCGACGGTCCGGTGCGCATCCCCCCGGTGGACGGCCATCGCGCACGGCACGTCGCGCCGATCCGTCACGACGAGTACCTCGTCGGCTACATCTCCTACGTGCCCCACGACGACAACGCCCCCGAGCCGCTCACCGAGGACCCGGAGCTGCGGGGGTACCGCGATGCGATCGGCGAGATCCTGCAGTCCCGCGCGCTGGAGAGCCGGGAGGGCGTCGACCGCCTCCTCCGGCTGATCTCCGGAGCCGTCGGGCCGGAGCGCTCGGTGCGCGAGCGGGCGGCCGGCGACCTCCTCTCCGCAGGCCTCCTCTCCTCCGTCGACCACTATCGGGTGCTGTCGATCGACTCCTCGACGGGCGCCGATCCCAGCGGCGCCACCCTGCGGATGGCCCTGGACCGGCTGCAGAGCTCGGCCCTCGCGGCGCCCTCGCTCACCGCCGCGGTCACCGTGAGGGACGCCGAGGGGGTCGCCATCGTGCCCGGCGACGTGGATCGCACGCGCCTGGAGGCGATGCTGGAGCTGTCCTCGTTCTCCCACCTCCGGGTGGGCATCGGCGGGGCGCGCCCGGACCCCGCCGACCTCGCCGCGTCCCATCGCGAGGCGGCGATCGCGCGGCGCGGCGCCGAGCAGGTGATGATCCCCGGCACCGTCGTCGGGTGGGACGATCTCGGCATCGACCGGGTCCTGCTGCAGCTGCCGCTGGAGACGATGCCGGCGAGCGACCTGCCCCCGATGGTGCAGCGCCTGTGCGACCCGAGGGTCGCCGCCTCCCTCGCCACCACGCTGGAGACCTACCTCGACTGCGGGTGCGACGCACAGCAGGCGGCGCAGGTGCTGCACATCCACCGGAGCACCCTGTACTACCGCCTGGACCGGGTGCGCACGCTGACCGGCGCGGACCTCTCCGACGGGGCGACGCGCCGTGACCTGCACACCGGCCTGCGCCTGGCCCGGCTCACCGGCCGCCTCTGAACCGGCCCGCCACGTCAGCTCCCTCCGGAGCGCGACGCGGCCAGCCCGTCCTCTCATCGGGTCAGCCTGCGTCGCCTTCCCGATCGAGTGCGGCATCGAGCACCAGGAGCGCACCGGTCTCGGTGACCGCGATGGGGTTGAGGTCCAGGGCACGGATCCGACCGGCGTGGTCCGCGGCGATCCTCCCGAGGGCCGTCACCAGCCCGTCCAGCGCCGCCGGATCCACCGGCGCACGTCCGCGGGCGCCACGCAGCAGCGGCGCGGCGCGCAGCTCGTCCACCATCCGCTCCCCCTCACCGGGAGCCAGCTGCACACCGCGCAGCGAGACGTCCTGGAGGATCTCCGCCCAGATGCCGCCGAGCCCCAGGAGGACCGTCGGCCCGAACGTGTCGTCGTGGCCGATGCCCGCGATCAACTCGTTCTCCGCGCGCACCATCGGTGACACGGTGACGCCGCGCAGCCGTGCCTGCGGCACCGCCTCGGCTGCGCGGCGGAGGATGTCCTCCGCCGCCCAGCGCACCTCGTCGGCGCTCTCGCAGCCCAGTACCACTCCGCCGACCTCGGTCTTGTGCGGAATGTCGGGAGAGCTCACCTTGACCGCGACCGGGTAGCCGATCTCCTCGGCCGCACGGGCGGCCTCCTCCGCCGACGCCGCCTCGCGCTGGTCCACCACCGGCAGGCCATAGGCGCCGAGCCAGGCGAGCGTGCTGTGCTCGGTGGTCTCCTCCGGAAGCGGGATCGCCGTGCCGGTCTCGGCCGGCGCGGCGGGCACGGCGCTCACCGCGAATCGCCGCAGGCGCTGCAGGACCTCGACTGCGGCACCGGGAGAGGACAGCACCGGGATCCCGGCGTCGCGCAGCTCGCCCCGCAGACGATCGGACTCCGGACCGGACAGGATGACCGAGATGAGCGGCTTCGTGGCGCGCCGGCTCAGCTCGATGTACCGCTCGGACCATCGCACGCCGTCGGCGCCGCCGCCGCTGGGGCTCGCATAGATCACCCCGCCCACGGCCGGGTCGTCCAGCAGCGCCTCCGCGATGTCCACCATCGCGAAGGGCCGCTGCATCGACTGCGCCGTGACGTCGATCGGGTTGCCGATGGGGGCGCCGGCGGCGAACGACGGCATGTTCTCCGCGATCCGGACCTGCGCATCGGCACCGAGCTCGGCCAGGGGCACGCCGATCTCGTCCGCGCGGTCCGCGGCCATCCCGGCCGCCCCGCCCGAGTTGGTGACCATCGCGATGGCATCCGTGGTCGGGAAGACGCCGAGCAGCGCCGCAGCGACGGTCGGGCCGAGATCGTCGACGTCGCTGACCTCCAGCACCCCGTACTGGCGCAGCAGAGCACGCAGCGTGGGGTAGGAGCCAGCCAGTGCGCCCGTGTGGGAGCGGACCACCGCCGAGCCCGACTCCGTGCGCCCCACCTTCATCGCGACCAGCGGCTTGCCCAGCTCGCGGAGACGGCGCAGCACGGCGAGGAAGCGAGCGCCGTCGCGGATCTCCTCGAAGACTGTGGCGATCACGCGCACCTTCGGGTCCTCCGCGAGGTGCTCCAGGACGTCGACGACCGTGACGTCCGCCTCGTTGCCGGTGGCGACTCCGATACCCAGCGGCAGTCCGTCGGCCAGCAGGCGGTCGCACAGCGACGTCATGCCGGAACCGCTCTGCGAGACCACCGCGACGCTTCCGGCATCGCTGGCGGCCGTGCGCTCGTACCAGACGAACGACAGCGGGAGCCCCCGGACGTAGTCGTGCACGCCCAGCGTGTTCGGACCGAGCAGCAGCATGCCGTGCTCACGCGCGATCTCGCTCATCCGGCGCTGCGCGGCTTCGCCCGCGGACCCGCCGGACTCGGCGAAACCGCTGGAGACCACCACGGCGGCCTTCGTCCCGCGCCGGGCCAGCGCCTCCACCGCGTCCACCACGGCGGGGGCGGGGACGACGACCAGCCCCACATCCGGCGCCTCGGGCAGCGAGGCCGCATCGGGGTACGCCTTGATGCCGCCGATCTCCTCGCGACGCGGGTTGATCGGATAGATGCGCACATCGGTGCCGGAGTCGCGCAGGAACCGCACCGGCTTCCCGGACAGGCTCGTCAGGTCGCTGCTGGCGCCCACCACCGCGATGCTCTGCGGCGCCAGCAGTGGCGACAGGTCACGCATCGCCGGCCTCGCGGTTGTACGCGCCGAGGCCGGGCTTGAACTCCTTGGTGTCCAGGAACTGGCTCATGCCCTTCTGCCGGCCCCGCTCAGGGTCACGGGCACCCAGCTGGGCCGCCTTGGCGCCGATGTAGTCGGTGGCCTGCTCGTAGTCCATCGTCGCCGCGTGACGGTAGGTCTCCTTGGTGGAGCGCAGGGTGTGCGGGTTGAGCCGCTTCAGCTTGCCGGTCAGCTCCGCGACCGCGTCCGGCAGCTCCGCCAGGGGCACGGAGTCGTTGACCAGGCCGAGCTCCTTCGCCCGCTGTCCGCCGAAGGTCTCGCCGGTGAGGGCGTAGTACATCGCATCCCGGTAGCTCATCGCCACGGCGATGTCCTTGGTGACCAGCCCGCCCGGGAGGATGCCCCAGTTCACCTCGGAGAGGCCGAACTGCGCCTCGTCCGCAGCGATCGCCAGGTCGCAGGAGACCAGTGGCATGAAGGCGCCGCCGAAGCACCAGCCGTTGACCGCGGCGATGGTGACACGGGGGAAGAACCGGAGACGGTTGTAGGACCACTCGCGCATCGTCCACTTCGCGCGCTCGGACAGCACCGGGTCGTGCTCAGTCCCGCGGAAGTACTCGCGCAGGTCCATTCCGGCGCTGAACGACTCCCCGGCACCGGTCAGCACGAGCACATCGGTGTCCGGGTCGCCGGCCAGGCGGGTCAGCGCGTCGAGCATCTCGTCGTTGAGCTGCGGGTTCATCGCGTTGCGCTTGTGCGGCCGGTTCAGGGTGACCGTGGTGACGCGATCCTCGTTCTCGACGGTGATGCATTCGTAGCTGGGCATGGCAACCTCTCTGTCCGTGTGCCGATGGCGAAAACATAGGACAGAAATTCGTTGCATGTCAAATATTTGTTATTTGTTAGCGGTGATCATCGCGTCGAAATGCGACCGGGCGTCCCGGACCAGCAGGTCGTGCGCCTCGTCGAAGAGGCGGTGCGCCTCGTCGCCGAGCCACCCCGCCGGCTGAAGCTCGATGGGGAACCGGGGGTCTCGCCGGACGATGCGCCGATAGGCGTTCACCAGGCCGATGCGCTCGACCAGGGCCGCCGCGCCCGACACCTCGCCGCCCCGGTAGCGCGGGAGCCGCTCGCGCAGATCCCGCAGGAAGATCCGGTAGTCCTCGTTGAGCGCCTCCACCTCCCAGCAGCGCAGAGCCAGCATCCGGTCCTCGGCCAGTCCCGAGGTGCGCGAGGAGAGGAGCGTGACGGTGGCCGCAGGCAGAAGCGCCGCCGCCTCGACGACCTCCTCGCCGCGGGGGTGCGGGCAGATCCAGGTGGCCGTCGCCAGCGGCGCGTAGCCGAGCCAGGCCAGCTGACGGCGCAGCTCGTCCCGGGTGCTGCGTTCGCGATCGGGCACCGTGTAGACCACCATCGACCACTCGCCATGCCACGCCTGGTTGCGGGGATGGAAGATCCGCCGAGCACCTTCGTTCAGCACTCGCAGGCCGGTGGCGGACAGCCGGTACACCGACTCCCGCCCCTCCCGGCGCACCTCGAACCAGCCTCGCGCCCGCAACCGGCCGAGCGTCACCCGCACCGTCGGCCCCGGCACGCCGAGGGACTCTGCCAGCGCGACCAGCGCTTTCAGCCGGAGCTCGCGGATCCCACTGCGGTTCATGTCGCCCAGCAGATCCACCACCAGGACGTTCTGCCGGACGGAGCCGGACGGAGCGGCGTCAGAGTTCTGGACCATCCCCCGATCCTATTTCCTTCGGGCGCCACCGGGAGATCTAAAATAAAACAAAATCTAGCTCACCAACATGATTATGTTACTTTATGGCGAAGAGCGGCGGCTCGCGCTGCCCGATCCACCT
>JBEBWQ010000152.1:0-5865 GCA_040392075.1 Microbacterium sp. | reverse complement strand
CTCCCCGCACCCTGGCCTCGCGACTGCGCACGCTGGCCATCCTCGGCGGCGCCGACGGCCCGATCCTGGACCGCGTGCCGGCGGAGACGCCCCGTTTCGTGCAGATGTTCTTCGTGCTGCTCGGCACGGCGCTCGTCTCGGCGCTGTCGATGCTGTTCGCCCTCACCACCGGCGCGCAGGCCCTCATCTGGCTCGCGATCCCGCTGGCACTGGTGTGGGGCCTCATCATCTTCAACCTCGACCGGTTCCTCACCTCGACGATGAAGTCCACCCGCAACATCTGGAAGCTCCTGGGTCTCGCCCTCCCGCGGGTGGCGATGGCGATGCTCATCGGATTCGTCGTCGCCGAGCCGGTCGTGCTGCAGGTGTTCCACAACGACATCGCCCGCGAGGTCACCGCGACGAACATCGTCCAGGCGCAGGGCGACCAGGAGGCGCTGGAGACCGGGCCGGAGCGCCTGGCCCTGGACGCGGCGACGCAGCGCCTGGCGGACCTGGAGAACCAGGCGGCGACCGGCATCGTCGCGGGCACCTCGGCCGACTCCGCCTCCCAGTCCGCCGCGCAGTCCCGGGTGGACGACCTCACCGCCAAGCTGGCCGAGCAGCAGGCCGTGATCGATCAGGCCCGTGTCCTCTACCAGTGCGAGCTGACCGGGGAGGGCGTCGGCGTCGTGCCGGGCTGCACCGGCGTCTCGGGCGAGGGCGCGAGCTCCACCGCGGCCCAGGCCCAGCTCGCGCAGGCGCAGCAGACCTACGACGAGCTCGCCGGACAGTTGCGCACGGCCAACGACGAGCGGGCCGCGGCGGACGCGACGGCCCGCGATGCCACCTCCTCCTCCGAGGCGCTGAACCGTTCGCAGGCCGACCAGCAGCTCCCCGCCGCCCGCGAGGCGTACGATCAGGCGCTCGCCGCGTACAACGGCCGGGCGGAGTCCGTGGCGCAGGGCAATGCCGGGGCGATCGGGCTGCTCAGCCAGATCAGCGGCCTGAACCGGCTCGGCGAGCGGGAGCCGGCGATCCTCTGGGCGCACTGGCTCATCGCCGCGCTGTTCTTCCTCATCGAGCTGCTGCCGGTGCTCGTGAAGGTGCTCACCAGCTACGGCGAGCCCTCGCTGTACGAGCGGGCGGCCGAGATCCGCAAGCAGGTCGATCTCGACCGCGTCACCGCCGAGGGCTTCCGCGACCGCGGCCTCGCGATCACGTCCCCTTCCTGACGCCCGGCTCGGACCCCGCGGCGCCTCCCTCCTGAGAGGCGTCGCGGGGAGAGCACGCGCGGGGAGTGGGGAGTCCGATCCTGCCTCACGCGCGACGACCGAATCCCTGATCCACCGGGCATCCGTGGGAGCAGCGGCCGGCGACCCTTCTCGCGAAGGGGGAACCGCGGGAACGCGAGGGGAGCTCCGCAGAAGGGGTGTCAGGGCGTACCGGTGACGATGCGGTCGACGGCCCAGCGGAGCGAGCGACGGGCGGCGGCGACATCGACCCGGCCGGGGTCGGCGAGGAGGTGCAGGGCGAGGCCCTCGATGAGGGCGAGCAGCACGTCGACGTGCACGTCCCGGTCGGCGGGGTCGACGGCCCCCTCGGCGCTGAGCGTGTCGAGCCAGCCGCGCAGAGCGGCGGCCGAGACCCGGTGGCCGTGCGCGAGCAGCCGCCGGGCCGCCTCCGTCGCCTGCGGGCCGAGGGCGGTGACCTGGCCGCGGAACCACGCGTCGAGGAAGACCTCCGGTGAGGAGTCGAGGGGGAGGAACTGCTCCAGGCGGTCGCAGAGCCGGTCGGCGGCCGGCCGTGAGGCGTCGGCGATGTCCCCGTCGCTCAGCGCGTGGTCCATCACCCGCTGGGCGACCGCCTCGTGCAGACGGGCCTGGGTGGGGAAGTAGTGCCGGAGCGTGCTCGCCCCGATGCCGGCGGCCTGGGCGACGCCGCGCACGCTGAGGGCCGACAGCCCGCCGCGTTCGGCGAGGCCGACGGCCGCGGTGAGGATCTCATCGCGTCGAGACATCGCGCCTCCTCCCTCTGTGCGCTCTTCCTGCTGTGCGCCTCTTCCGTGTCGATCCTCCCGGAGGCGGAGCCGAAAGTCATCCTCCCGGGGGATCCGGTCCGGGAGCGGGGTTAGTACGGTGTGCTAGTACATCGTACTAATTCGGTGTCCTCGTATGAAGAGGGCGCCCAGAGGCAGGGAGACGCCCCCATGATCCAGGTTCTTCAGGACTTCGCCGCATCCTTCCCGGAATGGCTGCAGTGGCTGGCCGTCGCGCTGGTCGCGGCCATCCCCTTCGTCGAGTCGTACTTCGGCGCCGCGATCGGCGTGGTCATCGGGCTTCCGCCGGTCGTGGCGATCGCGTCCGCGGTCGTCGGCAACGTCCTCTCCATGCTCGCCTTCGTCTCCTTCGGTACGGCGATCCGCGCGCGGCGGGAGCGCCGCCGGAGCGAGCTCGGCGAACCGGAGTCCCCCCGGTACGCCCGGCTGAGGAGGATGTTCGACCGCTTCGGCGTGCCCGGGGTGTCGATCATCGGGCAGACGATCCTGCCGAGCCAGATCACCTCGGGGGCGATGGTGGGCTTCGGGGCGAGCCGGCGCGCGGTGATCGTCTGGCAGATCGTCGCGATCGTCCTCTGGGCCGCAGTCTTCGGCCTCCTCGCGACCCTCGGGCTCAACCTCGTCGGTCTCCGCTGACCGCGCGCTCTCCGTTCCCGTCGCGATAACTGTCGCTACTGGTCCGTCATAGCGACAATTATTGCGACGGGAACTTGTCCTCACCGGCGGAGGGCGGCCCGCACCCGGGCGGTGAGCACAGAGGGCGAGGCGAGGAGGGAGGCGGTCACCTCGATCACGGTCCAGCCGTTTGCGCGGAGGGCGGCGAGACGTTCCACATCCTGCGCATAGCGGGACGAATGCAGGGTCCCCTGATACTCGATCGCGACGTGGGAGGCGGGATAGGCGAGGTCGACGCAGGCGAGGAACCTGCCCCTGAGGTCGTAGACATCGTGGTTGAGCCGGGGCTCTGGCAGGCCTGCGAAGTGAAGATGGCAGCGCACCGCCGATTCGCGTGGCGACCAGGAGTCCTCGCGGATCAGGCCGACCGCTTCCCGAAGCCGTCGGTTCCCCACGCGGCGCCCGGCATCGAGTGCTGCTTTCAGGGAGGGGATCGTGGTGAGAGGCGGGGTCCCGATGCCTTGGCGCCCGGGTCCGGGACGCCAGACCCGGCAGAGGTGGTCGCCGAGGGCGACGAGCTCGATCAGCGGAAGCGTCCCCAGGCTCGCCCAGGTGGTCGCGGCGCAGGCGACCGGCAGCCCGTCGAGCCAGTGGAGACGGCTTGTCTCCGGTCGGGCACGGTGCCCGCGAACCCCGTGAGCGCGCGGGAGCGGGCGCGTTCCGTAGACGCTCACGTGGACGGGCAGCTCCCGGCCGTCGGCGATCCTCTCGTCGATGCGGGCCAGGGGCAGGGGTGCGTGCCAGAGCGCCGCCGCGGTCTCGTGGCTGAAGAACTGTCCCGGAGCGAGGCGTGGAGCGTACTCGGCCGCCCGGAGCCGGCGTCCGCGCTCCTGGTGCGCGAACGTGTCGTCCGCCGTGGACGACTCCTCTTCGCGCAGCGCGCGCACGCCGGGGAAGGGGCGCCTGAGGTCTGAGCGTCGAAGCCGTTCCGCGGAGATGCCCGCCTGTGCTGCCGCGCGCACGGTGAAGGCATCTCCGAGCCGGTGAGGCAGGGCGCGGGGAGCTCTCATACCCTTCACGGTCTCATTCCCTGTCCGCCCTCGAAGAGTTATCCACAGGTCTTCTCGTCCATCTCCGTGGACTTCTCCTCCCGTCGCAAAATCTGTCGTTATCGGGTGCGGATAACGACAGATTCTGCGACGGGAAGGGGAGCGGCGACCGGGAGGGGGCGGGATGCGCACAGGAGAAGTGGAGGCGGGGTTCCTTAGTGTGGAGCGCATGGTCTCTGCTGCGCTCGCCGACATCGCCGCATCCGTTGACGGAGGGTCCGAGTACGAGGGGTTCATCGGGTGGGTGCTGAGCCTGATGGAGACGCTCGGCGAGGCGGGCGTCGGCATCGCGGTGCTGCTGGAGGTGTTCATCCCGCCGATCCCCTCGGAGGCGGTGCTGCCGGGAGCCGGGTTCCTCGCGTACGAGGGCCGGATGAACGTCTGGCTCGCGTGGCTGGCCGCCACCCTCGGCGCCCTGATCGGCGCCTGGCTCTGGTATGGGGTCGGGGCCGCGCTCGGCCGCGACCGCACCCGCCGGGTCGTCGCGCGGGTGCCGCTGATGGACGCCGCGGACTTTGACCGCGCCGAGCGCTTCTTCCTGCGCTGGGGAGGCACCGCGGTGCTGGTCGGCCGCTGCGTGCCCCTGGTGCGCTCGTTCATCTCGATCCCCGCCGGCATCGAGCGGATGGGCATCTGGAAGTTCACCGGCTACACGGCGCTCGGCTCGGGCATCTGGAACGGCATCTGGATCGGGCTGGGCTTCGCGTTCGGCCCGGTCATCCAGCCGGTGCTGGAGCAGTGGAGCGGGCTGCTCTCGCGCCTCGTGGTGGTTGTGATCGTGGCGCTCATCGCCTGGTTCGTCATCGCCCGGCTGATCCGCCGGGCCCGTGACCGGCGGGGCGGCGTCGCGGTGGCCGGCGCGGCGGCGGGGCAGGATGCGGCCGACCGGGCGTCCGGCACCGGGAGCCGCCCGGAGCCGGCACCGCTCACTCGCCGCGACGTGCGCCGTGCGTCGGAGGGGGCGGACGCTGGGGAGTGATCCTCCCGAGGCCGCAGCCGACCGAGTGCGGCGTTATGTATACGCTCATCGCTCATTAGGCGAGACTTATCGCATTCTCCCGGTGCTTTGTATACACTGAGCCCAGGAGGTGGCCCATGCGAGCAAGCGATCGCGCCTATGCGGCGTTGCTGGACGAGATCCAGGAGGGCACGCTCCCGCCCGGCGCCGTCCTGGGCGAGGTGGAGCAGGCCGCCCGCCTCGGCGTCAGCCGCACGCCGCTGCGCGAGGCCATCGGCCGCCTCGTCGCCGACGGCCTGGTCACCCAGCAGTCGCCGCGCATCACCGTGGTCACGGCGCTGGACGCCGGCGACATCCGGTCCCTCTTCGAGATCCGCCGGGCGCTGGAGGAGTCGGCCGCGCGGCTGGCCGCGCAGCGCGGCGACGCGGGGGTCTTCGCCGCGCTGGCGGAGGAGTTCGCGGCCTTCGCCGCCGCCGGCCACGGCATCGAGGAGCGCGTGCACGACTACTACGCCCTGATCGCCCGATTCGACCGGGCGCTGGACGAGGCCGTCGCCAACGACTACATCGCCTCGGCGCTGCGCACCGTGCGCACCCACCTGGTGCGCGTGCGCCGGATGGCGCAGGACGACTCCGCGCGCCTGGCCGCCTCGGTCGGCGAGCACCAGCTGATCGCCCGCGCGCTCGCCGCGCGCGACGGTGAGCTCGCCGCCCATGCCACGCACGTGCACCTGCACAACGCGCTGACCCGCATCCTCGACTCCCTCCCGGAAGGAAAGAAATGACCGTCACTCACCACGTCCGCGTGTACAAGAGCGAAGAGAGCCTGCCCCGCGAGGAGCAGCTCGCCTGGAAGATCGCCGAGGTCGCCGCCGACCCGGTCGAGGTCGAGCCCGCCGTCGTCGACATGATCATCAACCGCGTCATCGACAACGCCTCGGTCGCCGCCGCCTCCCTGAACCGCGGACCGATCGTCGCCGCCCGCGCGCAGGCGCTCTCGCACCCGGTCTCCACCGGCGGCGCCGGCTCGGCGATCTTCGGCCTGGCCGCCTCCGGTCCCGACGCGCAGAAGTCCAGCCCCGAGTGGGCCGCCTGGGCCAACGGCGTGGCCGTGCGCGAGCTCGACTACCACGACACCTTCCTCG